>JARIAS010000064.1 GCA_029257745.1 Candidatus Cryptobacteroides sp.
CTTTTTGAAATTTACCTACACTTCCTATATCTAAATACGTTTTCTCGCCTTCCTTTTTGAAAACATTAGGTAGAATAGTATTATCTATACTATAGTATGTAATATTTGATTTAATTGTGTCTACTAAGTTTTTACGGATAATATTTATTATCTCACTTTCTGCCTGTTCTGTATTTTTGGCAAGAGTATCTGTTTTAAATTGGATACTTAACTTATTGAAAATCTTAACAATAAAAGAAAGAGGTAATTTGCTTTTATTCGATATTGATTGTACAAACTCTAAATAATCTATTTTACCTTTATAGGAAACAGTCTCAACTTTTTTTCTTGTAATAGCATTTTCCTCTTTGATTTTATTGATATCCAACTCCGCTTTTATCGTTTGTAATGAATGGCTTACAATATTAAGATTCTCTATTTCTGTAGTTATATTTGAAATTAAATTATCTTCTTTTTCTTCATCTAAAGAATTGATATTATAAAGAGCCGTTTTATTTATATTATTCCACAGTTCTTGAAAGGCTTGTAAGTGTTCAGATTTTATAAAAACCTTTTTCTTATCTCTCTTATTTTCAGCCTTTTGTATATAATTATAGGTATCATCTGCAAACAAGGAAAGTAGTGCTTGTTCTTGTTCTTTGGGTAGATTTTGTTCCTTTAAAATTTGAGCGTAGTCTGATGATTTTTCGTAAATTTTCTCTCCATCAATAATCATTTTTCTGATAATCATTTTTTTATCTTTCATGATGTCATCAATAAGCATTACAATAGTATCATCATCAAAGTTTGACTTTTCTTGGAGTAATTTAGTAAGCTCTGTCTCTGTGAATGTTTCGCTAATAAAGAAAGATTTATTTAATATTTCGTTTTGTATTGCTTCAACAAATCCTTGCTCTTTATTAGAAACGACTACATCAAGATTATTTATTTTCCAAAAATCCTCTTGATTATTATCAAGTTTTTTTATCGTATAACGTTGTAAATCTTGATTTACAGAAATACGTAAGCCTCTTCCAATTTGCTGTAATTTGGACACTTCACTCCCTTGATTAGACAATTTACAAATTGTAAAAACATTAGGGTTGTCCCACCCTTCTTGTAAAGCCCAAATTGAAAAAATAAAACGTGTGGGACTCTCAAATGATAATAGTTTTTTCTTGTCTTTTAGGATTTCATCAACTCCCAATCGTATTTTTTCATCTTTATTTCCCTTATCTCCTGAGAAATAGCCCTTGTGTGTAACTAAATTGCCATTTTCATCAAAATCTTTTTGTAAATAGTTGTAGTAATCACTCTCTTTATCTAATTTTTCTAAAATAACAGAACGTCTATTTTTATATTCTTCTTCAAATATTCTTTTGATTTTCGCATTTTCCCCTCGATATAAAGATATATCACTACCTATAAAAAATAAGGTAAGAGCTTTTATCCCTTTATCAAATAAATATTTTTCTTTTTCAAAATGAATTTTTATAGTATCTTTTATCATTACACGGAGTGATTCTTCCGATAATGAATAATCTACTTTTTCAATAGTTCCATCTACTAAAACAATTTCATCTTTCAAGATTTTCTTAATACTTACATCATTAAACTTATCACCTACATTTACTTCTCGTGTTATGATTTTTCCATTTATTATAGTATTTACACTTGCAGTATTTTTATTTTTTACTTTTAAAATTCCAAGCAAAGTATCTTTATTAGAAACAACATCTTGAGTATAAACAACTATCTTTTTTACTAAATTTTGCCTAAAAGAAGATACACTATCTAAAACATATGCTACATTAGATAAGGGTAAACTATCTTTCTTATTGGAATAGGTTGCTCCAAATCTTAAATAGTAATTATTAAATCCTTCAAAGTAGTTTTTAAAAGCATCTCCATTAAAACGATGAGGTTCATCTATAATCATAATAGGATTTAGGCGTTTTAAACACTCTAAATAAGTTTTAGGTGGATTTAGATTTTCATTAAATAAATTAGGAGAATACATCTCTTTCTCTAATGGCCTATTTAATATATTATCCTTACTACTAAAAGAACTTGGGGTCATTACTAAGACCGATAATTTTTGATTATTAATGAATTGCTGAATTTGAGAAATACTTCCGTTTTCATACACAAATGTCTCAATTTCTTTTTGATAAGACATTTTGAAAAAATCTTTTGTATCTTTTAAATTAGTTTTTGTACCTTCTCTTATAGCTACCGATGGTATGAGTATAATAAATTTCTCATATCCAAAGTTTTTATTCAATTCAAATATAGTTTTTATAAAAGTAAATGTTTTTCCTGTACCTGTTTCCATTAGCACATCAATATTCTTACTTTCTTCACTTACAGGAAAATTATAATTCGTTTTTTTATAATGACTTTGTATAAGCTCATTAAAAGAAAGTCCTTTCTCTATTCCTTCAAAAATAGAAACTATATTTTTTACACATTCTTCTTGATGAGACTGTATCTCGTATTGAAAATTCTTTGTTTTTTTCATTTTACGCTCAAAATATCTATTTGGTAAGTGGAGTTAAATTAGCTATTATTTATTATGTCATAATACATATTATAAAGCTATAGAGTATAAACTCATAAAAGTATTTGCTAATAAATTTTAATAATCTCTTTCTCTAGTAGAGTTTCGGCAATTTGAATTGCATTTGTTGCTGCTCCCTTTCTAATATTATCGGCTACACACCAAAAATTTATAGTATTGGGCTGATATAAATCTCTTCTAAGACGTCCTACATAAACCTCGTCATGATTCCACGCCTCTAGTGGCATAGGATAGAAATTTGTTGAAGTATCATCCTGAACAAGCAATCCATCAGTCTTTTTCCAAATATCTCTTATATCATCCAAACTAAAGTCATTATAAAACTCGGCATTAATAGACTCACTATGCCCTCCTTTAACAGGCACCCTTGCCGCAGTGGGACTAACTGCAATACTATAATCTTCTAGTATCTTATGTGTCTCATCTACCATTTTCTGCTCCTCCTTAGTATAAGCATTTTCTAAAAAGCTATCTATGTGAGGTATTATATTATTATCTATCGGATAAGGATAAAAAGCTGGATACTCTCCCCAAACCTGAGAGGCTCTCTCACTATCCAATTGAGCAATAGCTTTATAACCAGAGCCTGTAACAGACTGATATGTAGATACTACAATTCTTTTAAGACGGAAGGCTTTATGTAGTGGTGCTAAGGCCATAAGCATCTGAATTGTAGAACAATTAGGATTAGCAATAATATAATCATCTTTAGTCAATATACTGGCATTTATCTCTGGAATAATTAATTTCTTAGTAGCATCCATACGCCAAAAAGATGAATTATCTATTACTCTACAGCCCTGCTCTGCAAATAATGGAGCTAGACGTCTAGAAGCTTCAGCACCAGCTGAAAAAATAGCTATATCAGGTCTAGAACTCAATGCTTGCTCTGCCGATATAACATTATATGTTTCACCTTTAAAATTTATTTCTTTACCTAGTGACTTTTCTGATGCGACAGGATAAAACTCTGTTACAGGAAAATTTCTTTCCTGTAAAATTTCTACCATCTTTGAGCCAACCAAACCTGTAACACCTACAACTGCGACCTTCATTTAGTTTTATTTTTTTAAATATATTCAAATATACTAAAGTTTTATAGACAATATAAAATATTTTTACTACATTGTATAATATACTTTACAATTCTTTTAATACTTATTTAAAGTATTATCTAGTTTTAACGTGCATAGCATGGATTTAATGCTTTTTCATATAAAATAAAAGAAGTATATTTGTAATATAATTATAGAATAATATTTAAATCTCAGACAAAATATGAGCAAATTCTTAGGTAAACTACTCATATTATCCGTACTATTCATTTTGCCGACTCTGGTCATGAGGGCTGATGATGACAAAAATTCCATTATTAAAACAAAAAAAGAACAAGGTTTTATAAAGGGCCGAGTATTGGATAAATCAGGAATAGCTATACCAGGTGTAGGTATAACAATCAAAGGAAATCCAAAATTAGGATACATTACAGATGATGATGGATTTTTCTCTATTCCGACAAAAGCATCTCATCTAAACCTCATTTTCAGGGCTCTTAGCTTCAAGACTAAAGAGTTAAAAGCTAAAAATGGAAGTTTTAACAATATCCTTCTTGAAGATGATCAGGATCAATTGGAACAAGTTGTTATAACAGGTTTTGCACCTAAATCAAAAATGAGCTACACAGGTTCTTCAACTAGCTTAGGCAAAAGCGAATTACTAGCAGCTGGTAGCAGGAATCTATTTGAGAGCTTAGAGACCTCTGTTCCTGGAATGATGATAGTTGAGAATAGAGATGCAGGCTCAAATCCTAACAAAACACCTGAGATTACTATCCGTGGTAGATCAACATTTGAAGGTAGAGCAAATATGCCTGTATTCATTGTTGATGGTTCGGAAGTGAATGTAGACTATATCTATGATATGGATATAAATGATATAGAAAATGTAACTATACTAAAAGACGCTTCTGCATCTGCATTATACGGTGCCAAAGCTTCTGCGGGTGTAGTTGTCATTACCACAAAATATATTGAGGGCGGACGTTTAAAATTCAATTATAGTGGAACAACACGTCTATCTGTACCAGATCTAACAGACTATCACCTGCTTAATTCTCAACAAAAACTTGAATATGAGCGTCTAGCTGGTCTATATAAAGGTGCAGATCATGAAGAGCAATATATAAAGGACCAACAATATGCAAATCTATACAATAGAGTTGCTACGGGTATCTACACAGACTGGTTAAAGAAACCTTTAAGAAATGGGCTGTCTCATTCTCATAGTATAAGCCTAGATGGTGGTGATTTAAGAGCCAAATACAATGTAGGTTTGCGTTATTCCGATGACCAAGGTGTTATGAAGGGCTCTGGACGTTCAAGATTTTCTACATTCTTTAAACTTAGCTACAATATTACAGGTGTATTCTATATAATGAATACTTCTACAATCTCTGTAATAAATGCAAGTGAATCTCCCTATGGCAATTTTGGTGATTATGCCAGACAGAATCCTTATGAAAACCCATATGATGCTGAAGGCAAATTAATACCTAATTTTAATAATTCTGTAAGGAATCCTTTATATGAAGCAAGTATAGGAAGCTATGATAAAGATGAAGCTTTTGATTTTATGAATACTACAAACCTACAAGTTTGGTTTGCAAAAGACTTCCGTTTATCAGCCGACTTTTCTATTTCAAAATCTAAGTCTGAAAGTGAGAACTTTATTTCTCCTAAATCTCTAGATATGAGATCTATCAAAGAACCAACTCTAAGAGGACGACTTACAAATAACTATTTTGGAGCTATGAGTTGGCAAGGAAAAGCTATACTTTCATACAACAAATACTTTGGCAAACTTTATCTTAGTACAATGGCTGGTAGCACAATAGAATCTACAAAGTCATACTCAAACTCATTTGCATCAGTAGGATATTTTACTGAAAAACTGGTTACTCCTAGCTTTTCTTCATCATATCCACTTAATAGCAAACCAAATGGAACAGATGCAACTTCCACTGGATTAGGCTTCTTTGTAAACTTTAATACTATGTATAACAATAGATATTTTCTAGATGTTATATATCGCTACGAAGGCTCATCAAAATTTGGAAAAAACCAGCGTTTTGCACCTTTCTGGAGTGTTGGAGCAGGTTGGAATATACACAATGAGTCCTTTATGAAAAATAGCATGTTCTCTTTATTAAAACTTAGAGGAAGTATTGGTTATCTGGGAAATATATCATTTGACCCATACCAAGCCATGACCACATATACATATGGAAGAGGACTAAATTATGTTAAAGGAATTGGTGCTGTACCTGTAACGATTGGTAATCCAGCCCTAAAATGGCAAAGGACCCTAAGTTCTAATATTGGTATTGACTTAAATGCTTGGCACAATCGCATAGATTTCAGTATTGACTATTATGTTAAAAATACTGATGACTTGCTACTAAATGTGACAAAAGCTCCTTCTATTGGTATAACAACAGCACGTGAAAATCTAGGTGCAGTGGAAAATAAAGGTGTGGATCTACGTTTCAGCATAAGCCCATTAAGGACTGAAAATTGGAATTGGACAATATCTACAAATTACTCCTATAATATAAACAGGATTAAAAGAATCAGTAATTCTCTAAAATCTCAAAACGAGAAAAACTTAAGTAACGAAAGTAGCGTTGCCCCACTCCCTATTTATGAAGAAGGAGAATCATTGACAGCAATAAAAGTTGTGCCATCACTTGGTATAGACCCAGCAACAGGTAATGAGATATTTATAAAAAGAGATGGAACATTTACTTTTGAATATGATCCAAATGATAAAGTAATTTTTGGCGATACAAGTCCACTAGCTTTTGGTAATATAAGCTCTTACTTAACATATAAGAACTTTTCTATTAATACTAGCTTTTCCTACTCTTTAGGTGGTGTCATATACAATACCACTTTAGCAACTAGAGTTGAAGGTTCTCTACCACAGCACAATGCTGATGTAAGGGTATTTAACGACAGATGGAAAAAACCTGGTGATATAGCTAAATATAGAAATATTGCAGACAGCTCTATTCCTAAGCAATCTAGTAGATTTGTTGAAAAGAATAATTATCTATCATTTACTAATCTAACACTAGCATACGATCTTCCAACAAAGCTTGCACAACGTATGCACTTAAGAAGAATTCGTTTGCAATTAATGACAAGAAACCTATTCTATCTATCAACTGTGAAACAAGAAAGAGGTCTTTCTTATCCATTTGAAAGAAGTGTTGAATTTGGTTTGAGATTTACCTTATAAAGTACATGTACAAAATGAAGAAATTAACTATATTAATACTAAGTCTTGTAATTGCCTTGACATCGTGTACAAAATTCTTAGATGTCCAACCTACGGGAACATTATTAGACGCCCAACAATTTCAAGATATACAAGGCTATTATGATGCACTTTATGGTGTATATGGCTCTATGGCTAGTCCCCGACTATATGGTAAAGAGCTTTCTTATGGCTTTGCTGATAAGATTGGTGCACAATTTGCCAATCTTAATATCAGTAGTGTAGACAACTTTATATACAAGTATGATTATAAAAATCAAGATGTAGTCTCTATTATAGATAATATTTGGCTAAACCAATACCAAACTATATCATACATAAATAATATATTGGGACATTTGGAACAGCCTGCATTCAGCCATTCAGATCTCCCTATGATAAAAGGTGAACTTCTAGCACTTAGAGCCTTTTTACATTTTGACATAGTTAGATTATTTACAAATAACTTTAAACTAGAGCCAGATAGCAAAGGTATACCATATGCTTATACCTTCGATATTAAGAATAAGCAACTCTTTACTCTGAGAGAAAGTTATGCAAACATAATCAAGGACTTAAAAAATGCAGAAGAACTACTTAAAGAAGATACTTTTGTCGAAATAGAAGAAGAGACATCTGATGGATATCGCAATGGAAGGGCTGCACACATGAATCTATTTGCGGTAAAAGCAACACTTGCAAGAGTATATTATACAATGGGGAATGCAGAAGAAGCAGCTAGATATGCCAGAGAAGTTATTAACTCTAAGAACTTTGCCCTAACTACTGCATCAAACTTCACCAAAGTGATGAGATTCCCTTACAACAATATCAAAGGTAAGGAGTTAATATTTGGTCTACACAATAGAAATATAGGAAGAGA
The DNA here is from genome assembly GCA_029257745.1 of Candidatus Cryptobacteroides sp. Lineage (GTDB taxonomy): Bacteria > Bacteroidota > Bacteroidia > Bacteroidales > UBA932 > Cryptobacteroides. The sequence continues at coordinate 7,761 of JARIAS010000064.1, forward strand.
AGTTCTTAATCAATTCTACTCAGAACAATTCATAGAAAGAAACTTCACTCAAGGAAGAAAAGACTTAAAAGAACTTTATGAATTAAATTCTGCGTCTGCGACTTCTACTGATGTAAGATATAGTAACTTTTATATAGATGTCAATAATGGAAATTTATTTAGATTTATCAGATTGGTAAAAGATGAAGAGCAGCTAAAGAAAAGTCCATTACAAGGTTTAGAATTGATAACATTACCTGAAATGTACTATATCTTAATTGAGTCCATATATGATAGCAATAAAGATGAAGCCCTTAATCTTCTAAACAAGTTTAGACTAAGTCGAGGACTATCTGCTATTGATATAAATAACTCTAAATTTAATACTAAAGAAAATTTAGAGATAGAACTAATGAAAGATAAAATGAGAGAATTTCCTGGTATGGGATTAACATTTTACGCATTAAAATATTATAACAGAGATTTTACCGATTTTAATAATGTTAAAGTTAGTGCATCAAAAGAGATATTTGTACTTCCATGGCCAGAAAATGAATTAGAATACGGTAATAGATAAGGAGGTTTATTATGAAAAAATTATATATACTAAGTATAGTAAATAGTATTTTTCTTATACTAGGCTTAAATGCCTGTACATCAGAAAAATATATAAGAGAATACAGCAAAGATGGCTTTTATCATCATAAAGCTCAAATATATTTCCTTGATGAAGAAAACAATCTCCAATCTGTATCAGGTTCTAATACAGATAAATACGTATTGTACTCTTTTTCATCAGATCCTCTTGACTATAAAGAGCATATACTTAAGATTGCTTTACGCAAAACTGGTTCTTTTGCTGAAAACGATATGACATATAAGGTTGAAGTTGATAAGGAACATAGTAGTGCTAGAGAAGGCGTTCATTACAAAAAAATTGATGAGAATGAATTAATTCTAAAAAAAGGTGAAATAGAAGCCTTACTCCCAATTACAATTTTGAGAGATAGTCTTTCTACTGATAAAGATGAAGCAATAATCCTTACTCTTAATCTTATACCTAGTGAAGACTTTGAGACTGGAATTAAATCTAAAAATCAAATTAAGATATGGATGAATAATGTACTAAGAGAGCCTGAAGACTGGGAATGGTTCAGAGGTTCATTCTACTGGGGTGAATTTAGCACTTTAAAATATCTTAAAATAATTGAAGAATATGGTAAACTTGTAGCTAAAAATGCTGATGATAAAGGCACTGAGGCCAAATTACTCAATGCCTTAGGTGAAGGCTGGGATCCATTAAATGTAAAAGAAGCGATACGCAAGACCTACCTATATTTTAAGGAACACCCAGAATTAAAGCAAAGTTTTGATGCTGGGATAGAGAGGACTTTCCCTTATCAACAATAAAAAATAAAATCATGAAATTAAAATATATCTTTATCTTATTATCTATATTACTGCTACCGTCTTGTATAAAAGATTATTCAACAACGAGAAAGCATTGTATTTCAAAGATTATTTTCAAAAATAATCTAAAATCTATCTATACAGCAGACAGGTGGCAAGAACTTGTAATAGAGGCACCGGAAATTGAACAAAAAGGAAAAGAAAAAGAACTCTCTTATGAATGGGAAATTAATTATAAGATCGTATCCAAAGAAAGAGTGTTACAATATAATTGTCCTGATTTTGGTATATTTAACTGTAGGCTTAAGATTAGTAATGGAGATGAGATTAAATACATACAATTCCAGATAGATGTTCAATATTCATATATTGATGGTTTGTATATACTTGCAGAAAAGGATGATAACACAATTCTTTCATATTTACCCGCAGATAAAAATAAAGTCTTCGAAGTAGATGTGCTAAAAAAGAATAATTCTAATCTTAATTTCGCATACAAGCCTATCGCTATGACTTATGTAGAATATAAGGAAAAGGCTTATATATACATTGCTACAAATGAGCCCAAAATATATCACCTAGATGCAAATCTAATGATGAATATTCGCGAATTAACGCCACCAAATGAACCAAGAAACATATGGGCTATTGACAAGTATCTCAATGTTATCAGCAAAAATGAATTTATCTATATTGATCTACAAAATAATCTGTGGCGTAATACTAACTTTAGGAATAATATAAAGCCTGTTCTAAAAGAGAATGAATTATCCTTAAGTCCATTGTATGCAAGGTTTGGAGGAGTAAATAAAAATGTTGTATATGGTACTGTTTACTATGATAATGAGCATGGGCACCTTATAGGAGACCCCGACTCTCGCGAAGTCATTCCTGCCGACATTCTTGCAGGACAGTTTAATGGATACAAACTTATTGCAATGACCAGCATTGACAACTTTAGAAAATTAGGACTATTCTTAGAAAAAAATGGGACTATTACATATAAGCAAGTTGACCCAGGAGAATACAACACTAAATGGGATGATATTCAAATTGTTCGCCCTGCATCAATTATGTTCAGCTATGATATTAAAGAAAGTGACCATTTTACTAAAAACTCAGTAGTAACTAGCACAGTAAATTCCAATCTAATATATTACGCAACAGAGAATAAAATTTATGGCTATTCAATATTATCATCTGGTAATTTTGGAGGTGATGCACTATTTACCGTAGGAGAAGGTGAAAAGGTCGTTAAAATGTTTGTTGCAGACAATGACTCTAAACTATACGTTGCTACAAATAGTGAAAACGGACAAATGCAAGGAAATATATATTGCTTCAATATAGAGTCCAATGCCAATACCTTGTTATTTAGTAAAAAAAACTTGACTGGCAAGATTGTAGATTTCCTATATAGGTCAAAATAAATTGAATATAATTACAAATTAAGAGAAGGTATATAGGTATCTTCTCTTTTTGTATTTGGAATAATTTAAAATTTTATATGCTTTTTATATAAAAAATAAGTAAATTTGTAGTCTTTTAATAAGATTAACAACAATTTTATTATATAATGTCAAACAATATCGTACTTAAACGTGGTCTAGATATTCCTCTTAATGGAACAGCAGACCAAAAAACCAGCAAAAAGATTGTGCCGAATATTGTTGCCTTAACACCTAGCGATTTCAAAGGCTTAGTGCCTCGCTTATTGGTACGTGAAGGCGATAAAGTACTAGCAGGCTCACCTATTATTGCGAATAAGCTTTGTACTGACATTCTTTTTACATCCCCAGTAAGTGGTACTATCTCTCAAATTGTAAGAGGAGAGAAAAGAAAGCTACTTGAGGTTCGTATTCAAGCTGATGCAAATCAAGAATACGTAAACTTTGGTACTCAGGATGTATCAAAAATGAATGCAGCAGAAATTAAGGATCTTTTACTTAAAAGTGGACTTTGGCCAGCTATTATACAACGTCCTTATGGTGTAATCGCAGATCCAAATGTTGAACCTAAGGCTATCTTTGTAAGTGCCTTTTCCACAGCTCCTTTAGCAGCAAGCAATGAATTTGCATTAAAAGATGAATTTGAAAATATTCAGACTGCTATTAATGCTCTATCTAAACTTACTAACGGAGGAGTTCATCTCAGCATCAAAGATTCAAGCTATTCTGGAAGTCCTTTCCACAAATTAGAAAATGTAATTCAGCACAGAGTTTCAGGTCCACATCCAGCAGGTAATGTTGGTATACAGATTAGCCATATCTCACCTATTATGAAAGATGAAATAGTGTGGACAGTATCTCCGACAATGCTCGCTGCAATAGGTAAATTATTTACAACAGGAAAATACGATTTATCTAGAAAAGTAGCAATTACTGGCCCTAAGGCTATTAATCCTTCATATATTGACACAGTAGCTGGAGTGTCAATAAAAGATTTGTCACAATACTATGACAACTCTAAAGAGGAACTTAGATTTATCAGTGGAGATGCCCTTGCAGGTAAGAATGTTGGTGAAGATGGCTTCTTAAGCTTTTATGATAACCAAATAACAATATTAAGCGAAGGTAGAGACAGGGAGTTATTTGGCTGGGCTAAACCATTCCGTTTTGCTAAATTTAGCTCTACACGCTCATACTTCTCATGGTTATTCCCTAAGAAAAAATACAATCTTAACACAAATACCAATGGAGGCCCACGTGCCTTTATGATGTCTGATGTATACGAGAAAGTGTTACCTATGGATATTTTCCCAATCTTCCTAGTAAAAGCCTGTCTTTCAGGTAATATTGATGATATGGAAAAGTATGGTATCTATGAAGTTTTACCAGAAGATCTAGCTCTTTGCGAGTATGTTGATCCTTCTAAAAATGATATTCAAGATATCATATCCAAGGGTATTGATAATATGATTAAAGAATTGTCATAGGAGAAATAGTTATGGAAGAAAACAAAAAATCAAAAGCTGGTCTTTTCGAAAGAGGAGGCAAATTGGGATTTCTACATTCAACTGTGGACGCCTTTGACACCTTCCTTCGTGTGCCAGCGACAGTTACAACAAGTGGCTCTCATATCAGAGATGCGATAGACCTTAAAAGATTACTGATTATTGTAGTATTTGCAATAGTACCATCAGCTATATTTGGTATGTGGAATGTTGGCTATCAACACGACATAGCAATGAAGGCTAATCTTGAGCTTGATTTTGCTACAATACTAAGTCAGTTTATATTTGGAGCTATTAAAGTAATACCTTTATATATAGTTTCATATGGTGTAGGTTTGGGTATTGAATTTGCCTTTGCTCAAGTAAAAAATGAAGAAGTCAGTGAGGGTTATCTAGTTACAGGTATGCTAATACCACTAATTGTACCGGCTGATATTCCTCTATGGATGCTAGCAGTAGCAGTGGCATTTTCAGTAATATTTGGTAAGGAAGTCTTTGGTGGTAGTGGAATGAACTTTATCAACCCTGCCCTACTTACTCGTGCATTTTTATTCTTCTCTTATCCATCATCAATGTCAGGTACAGATGTATGGGTGACAGTAGATAAGGGAGCTAAATTAGTAGACGGCTTTACAGGTGCGACACCGCTTGCACTTGCACAAGGTCACGAAGGTTTTAAACATCTAAGTGAAGCAGGAGCTCAGTATGGTACAGACATTATGAGCATGATTATAGGAACCATACCTGGCTCAGTTGGAGAAACTTCTGTTATTGCAATATTAATAGGTGCTATTATACTTATTTGGACAGGTGTTGCAAGCTGGAAAATCATGCTTTCATCTGTTGCTGGTGCACTATTGATTGGTTACATAGGAGAAGCTTGTGGATTTACAGATATTCCTGCATACTACCAATTAATAATGGGTGGATTTGCATTTGGTACTGTATTTATGGCAACAGACCCTGTAACAGCAGCTCAAACAGAGTGTGGTAAGTGGATATATGGCTTCTTAATCGGAGCTCTCTGCGTTATTGTAAGACTTTTCAATCCTGGTTATGCAGAAGGAATGATGCTAGCAATCATACTTATGAACTGCCTTGCACCACTTATTGATTACTACGTAATTGAAGCTAGCATATCTAGAAGAATTAAACGAATTAAAGCCTCTTAAATATCAGAATTATGAACACAAACAGTAATATATACACAATAGTATATTCGGCTATAATAGTAGTTTTGGTATCAGCTATCTTGGCTTTTGCTTCTAGCTCATTAAAACCAATGCAGGAAGCTAACAAAAAGGCTGAGACAATAAGGCAAATGCTTACAGCAGCACAATTTGCAACTAAAGAAGAATTGGGAGATATCTCAAATGACAATATTCTTAAACAGTATAGTGAAAAAGTTGAAGCAGCCTTTTTAATTGATAAAAATGGTAACAAAACAAAAGACTTAAATCTAGGTAAAGAGAAGCTAAATGATATTGATATTTTTGATGGCCTTAAGGCAGAAAATAAAGGTATTCTCAATACGCTTAGAGGAGATAATAATGCTAAATTTGAAATACCTGTATACATATTCAATAAGGATGGTGAGAAAATCACAGTAATTCCTATATATGGAGCAGGTCTTTGGGGTCCAGTATGGGGCTACATTGCATTAAAAGATGATCTTAAAACAATTGTAGGAACATTCTTTGACCATGAGAGTGAGACTCCAGGTCTAGGTGCAAAAATCACTGATGACCCTGCATTCAGAGCACAATTTATATCTAAAAGCCTAGATCTAAGTGATAATACAGAACATATCTTTGAGATAAAGAAAGGTGGTGCACCAAAAGACCAAAGCAATGCTATTGATGCAATTACAGGTGCAACTCTTACATCTCAAGGTCTAGACGCTGCTATTAACACATGGACAAGTGCTTACAGGACTTATCTTAGCAAAAATGCTAGCAAGGATGAGCCTCATAATGAGAATAGTGAAAGTAATAATGTGGAGGAATAAGCTATGAATGCAAAACTTAAAGAGACAATATTAAATCCAATATTCAAAGGGAACCCTATTACGGTTCTAATCCTTGGTATCTGTTCAGCTCTTGCCGTTACCGTACAGCTTAAAGGAGCATTAGTTATGGGACTATCTGTAATTATAGTTACAGGTCTATCAAGTCTTGTACTTTCTATATTAAGAAATACTATACCTACACGTGTACGTATTATCATACAGCTAGTTGTAGTATCTCTTATGGTAATTATGGTAGACCAAGTACTTAAAGCCTTTGCTTACCCTATTGCAAAGCAATTATCTGTATACATTGGACTAATCATAACAAACTGTATTGTAATGGGTCGTATTGAAGCTTATGCACTAGGCA
>JARIAS010000001.1 GCA_029257745.1 Candidatus Cryptobacteroides sp.
AACCAGATAATACAGTATTACTTCTACCTGCAGAATATAGTTTTGTTTTTTCGCCAATAACTCTACAAACTCCACAATCATCGTATATCTCGTCATTAAGTAAATTTAAAAAATATGCCTCTGTTTCCTGCTTTTTTCGAGATACATCATAAGCTGGTTGTGTAATTGTAGAATTAAGAAAAAATGAATTTATTTTAGAGTTCCAGTTATTCACATAAATATCTGTTACCAACATAACTAGTCCTAAAATATCCAATTCAGGCTTAATTTCCTTTAAGTAACTAATAGCATACCCACCTGCATCTGCAAAAGGGTCACCTGTAGGGCGAGTCAACCAATCCTCATTTATATTATAATTAACTTGTTTATTCATATCTTTTTAAATAATATAAAACTATATTTTTATTTAATTTTTAAATGAATTTACTATATTTTCACATTTACAATATTACTTACATTTAATATATAAGTTATTTTATTTTCAATTACCCTCCTCTTCACAAAAACCCATTCCTAAACTACCGTTTTGTGTTCCAAAACCTGCATAATAACCTATCTCTATCAGTTCTTTAGGGGCTGAAAGATTAAATCTGTACAAATAACCTCTAACCTTAATGCCTTTTATGCTAAATAGTTTTGATTTATTATTTGAGGATAATAAACTAAACTTCACCTGCTCTACCCTATATTTTTCTTCGCCAAAATAAGCGTTTGCCTTATTTACAAGATTTCTTGCAAAAGCTTCAGGATAGTTATCATCTTCTGGTGATAAAAATTTAGGTTGTTTACTATTCATATCACCTACTGATATACAAATAGGAGTTTTTGCTATAAAGTTCATATTATCTGTAAAAACTGGTGCCTGCAACACCTCTATATTATTAATAGTCCCCTCAAAACTCACAATACTGTCAGACAAAAGCTTTATAGTATTCATTTTCAATAGTTCATTAATTACATCATTAGCTATTTTATGTGCGTTAAAAGATATAATTAACTCAGTAGGACCCTCCACAAGTTCTAATACACCTTCTTTAGGATGAAGTTTAAAAAGTTTAGGCTTCAACATAGAAAAACAAAAATGCTTATAGCTTGCTCCCTTATACTCATATCCCCTATCATGTAACCAAGTAGCAGACTCGCTATCTCTTGAATATAACAGAGAGTATAGCCAACTTGATATTAAATATTGATAATTTATGATAAGCTTCTCATTAGGCTTATGTTCTATACTTAACTTTATTCTCATATTAATATAATTTATTATCAATGAATCTAATTTACAAAATATTCTATATTAACTTTTCAATATTTCTTATTTTTCACAAAGATAATAAAAGCTTGTGCCAAACCAGTTCACATTGTTAGTTTTTTTTGAAAAAAATCATAAATTATCTTTTAGTATAAAAAGAGCTAACTAAATTCTATTATATACAATTGTATAATGTAAAAAGATCATCACTTATCCTAAGCATAATAGGTTATAAAACTTAAGTGCATAAGTTTCCCAAAAACATGTAAAATCTGCAATAGTGTCCTATATAAAGCCACAGTATCGAGAATAGACATTATAACTAAATAACTGTCATAGAACAAATTATAGAATAATAAGCAAATATATTGATAATATAATTCCATACATATAATAGAGCAAATTAGAAAACACTAAGTCAAAAGCATTTAGAATAGAATTAATATAGCATTTAAATCATATTTAAATATTACTTAAATAAAATTACTTTCCAATGCATCATATTATACCAATTAATTATCAATAGCTTACAGCATAAAAGATAGACTACTCAAAAATTTACTTGTTTTTTCGCCGAAAATCGAATATTTAACGTTTTTCCCTTAGTTTCCTTCAAACGAAGGGGAAAAGAGAAAATGGATCGAATCATGTATGTTTTGTGAGCATAATTTCTATGTCTTTTGCAGCAAAAAAAGAAAGTCGGCAGATATAGTTCAGTTCGGCTTTGGCGAAGCCATTTTTTTTCTCCCTCTATTAGCTTTACTTTAATGTACGGATATAAAGTAAAGTTGATATTCATTTTGAGGTGCAAATAAATTCTGAATTTGGTAGTATATCCAGGAATAAGTCTTATTTTTGTATTGAATAATATTTTGTTTATTGATTAAAGAATATGTAAACTATGAATAATATAATAGCTTTTAATATTTCAAGTCCCAGTGATATTGCTTTGCAAATTGCAGCAAGAGTCAAGGTTCGGAGACTTGAATTGGACTTAACTCAAGAAGGATTGGCAGCAAGAGCAGGAGTCAAGTTTGCTACTTATCGCAGATTTGAGCAGACGGGAGAGATTTCATTAAGAGGATTGCTTCAAGTAGGCTTTGCTTTAAATGCTCTTTCTGATTTTGATGCTCTCTTTGATCAAAAGCAATATCAGACTCTTGATGACGTATTGAATGAGCAAAGTGTTACACGTAAAAGGGGAAAGAAAAATGAATAACATAAAACAGATAGAAGTCATCTTTGATAATTGTTTGGTCGATTGTTAGGCTTTATAGATAGTAACAAGGGACTTTTATAAAGAAATTTACGAAGAGCACTTTTAATTATGAGTAATAGAGAGTTAATTCCGAATGTTAATGTTACGGAATCTAGCAGGTTAGATTGCCGTTCAATCAGATTTTTGAAGAATATCTTTCCTGATGATTTAGTTGACTGTTCTCAGCTTCAAGAAGGTGGTACCTTGCCTAACATTGATGGATATCTCGATATCCTATGTCCTGATGGTACTGCAAGAGAAAAGG
>JARIAS010000017.1 GCA_029257745.1 Candidatus Cryptobacteroides sp.
TCTTTTATAGACTTTTGTCCATATGCAACAGGAAGTCTCCATTGAGAATCTGAATTTGCATCAACCTTAACACTTTGGCTACACGAAGAAAAATAGCTTATAGCCAAAATGATTGCACTTAATTTTAGTTTATTTAATCTCATATTAATAATGTATAAAAATCTTACAAAGATAATAAAAAGAAATATATAAGTAGAAATTATTTTTATGTAGTAAGGCAAATATCTTTTAAGCCACTTGTGGATAAGTAATTTTTATATTTAGGAAAAAAGGACTAAATTTGTATCCCTGTTAAGCAATTATTAAAGTATGAATACAAAATATGTCTTTGTAACAGGTGGTGTTGCCTCTTCTTTAGGTAAGGGTATTGTCGCAGCATCTTTAGCTAAGTTATTACAAGCAAGAGGTTTAAGAGTTACTATTCAAAAATTTGATCCCTATATTAATGTAGATCCTGGAACATTAAATCCTTATGAACACGGGGAGTGTTATGTTACAGATGATGGTGCTGAGACAGATTTGGATCTTGGACATTATGAAAGATTCTTAGGCGTTAAGATGTCAAAAGCTAATAATGTGACTACTGGTCGCATTTATTATACTGTCATTAACAAGGAAAGAGAGGGTGCATATTTAGGCAAAACAGTTCAGATTATCCCTCATATTACTGATGAAATAAAGCGTAGGATGCTCTTGTTGGGTAAAAGCGGGGAGTATGATGTAGTAGTAACTGAAGTTGGTGGTACTATCGGAGATATGGAGTCACAACCCTTTGTTGAGGCAATTCGACAACTTCAATGGGAAATGCCTGATGAAGATTTAATTACAATACATTTGACATTGGTGCCTTATCTTAGTGCTGCTAAAGAATTGAAAACAAAGCCTACACAGCATTCTGTTCAGATGTTGCAGCAGGCAGGTATTCATCCTGATATAATCGTATGTAGGACAGAGGTAGAGTTGCATGATGATATAAGAAGAAAGGTAGCATTGTTTTGCAATGTCAAACGTGGTCATGTGATACAGTCAATAGATGCTTCCTCTATATATCAAGTTCCGCTTAATATGGAGCAAGAAAAATTGGATGAATTAGTATTGAAGCATTTTGGTATAGACAATTTACCTAAACCGGATTTTTCTAAATTGGAGAATTATTTAGAAAAATTACATAATCCAAAATCAGAGGTTGATATAGCACTTGTTGGAAAATATGTAGAGTTGCAAGATGCTTATAAATCTATCTTAGAGTCTTTTATACATGCAGGAGCGGAGAATTGTGTTAAGGTAAATGTGCATTCAATTCATAGTGAACATATTAATGAAGAAAATGTAGCAGAGAAGTTATCAGCTATGCACGGAATTTTAGTTGCACCAGGCTTTGGTGAAAGAGGACTAGAGGGAAAAATAGCCGCAATACGTTTTGCAAGAGAGAATAAAATTCCATTTTTTGGGATATGTTTAGGTATGCAAATGTGTATAGTTGAATTTGCTAGGAATGTATTGGGTATAAGTGATGCAGCATCAGCAGAAGTAGTACCTTCAACAGCAAATCCTGTTATTGCTCTTATGGAAGATCAAAAAAGTACTACAATAAAAGGTGGAACAATGCGTCTCGGTGCATATAAATGTGAATTATTGAAGGACTCTTTGGCTTACAAGATATATGGGAAGGAACTTATATCAGAAAGGCACAGACATAGATATGAGTTTAATTCTAAGTATTTAGAACTTATAGAAAAGGCAGGTATGAGGGCGACAGGTAAGAACCCTGATACGGCATTGGTGGAGGTGGTAGAAATACCTGAGCATCCTTTCTTTATAGGTGTTCAATTTCACCCAGAGTACAAGAGCCGTCCAGAAGAGCCTCAGCCGATATTTGTGAATTTTGTGAAAGCTGCAATAGATTACAAGAAAAATGCTTAAAGTATATAAAATATTTTTTATTGCATTAATGCTATATACTTGTATTTCTTGTGCAAGTGTTGAACCTAAGCGTTATAGTGCTCAGATTGTAAAGTCCTATCCTCATAGTAAGAATTCATATACTCAAGGGCTGTTCTTTCATAATGATACCTTATATGAAAGTACAGGAATTAAGGGTGAGTCAAGGTTTATGAAACTAGATTTTGAAAAGGCTGCACCTAAGAATACTATTAAGTTTGCCGATAAGTACTTTGTGGAAGGTTCTGTTATTCTTAATGGTAAAATTTTTATTTTGACTTGGCTTAATAAAGTCGCTTTTGTGTATGATGCAAAGACTTTGCAATATATAAAAACATATTCTTATCCAAGGGCAGGTTGGGGATTAACTACTGATGGCACATATTTGATAGCAAGTGATGGTAGTGCTAATATATATTTTATGTCAGAGAACTTTGAACCTGTACGTCAAATAACAGTAAAAAAAGATGGAAAGCTAGTTACTGATATAAATGAATTAGAATATATAGATGGAAAGATATGGGCAAATGTCTACACAACAGATTTGATATTGATTATTAATCCCGATACAGGTAATGTGGACGCAATTGTAGATTGTAGTACAATAAGTAGCAGGCATAGTGTTGATGCACATGCTGATGTATTGAATGGAATAGCGTATAATCCTCTTACAAAGAAAGTTTACATTACAGGTAAATATTGGGATAAATTGTACGAGATTAAACTAGAACAGTTGAAGTAATTTAAAATATTTACCATAACTATGTTTAGTTTATAGCATTTTGAGACTCATTAAGCTGTATGCTAGTTGTTTTACTCTTTATTTATGAGTTCGCAAATTTGTTGAAGATATAAGGCATCTATTTCGTCAAATGTGTTGATGTGCTCACTGTCAATATCTAATACTGCCCATACCTGATTGGCAGTATTTTTAATAGGTACTACTATTTCAGAACGAGAACGACTGCTGCATGCAATATGTCCTGGGAATAGATCCACGTTTGGTACAATTTGTATATTTCCTGTTTCCCATGCAATTCCACAAACACCTTTACCTTTATGTATACGTGTACAAGCTAAAGGACCTTGGAATGGGGCAAGTACCAAACTTTCTTTGTTTGTATTGCTATTATTATGACTTTCTTTTACGATATAAAAACCTACCCATAGGTGCTTAAAAGTCTCATGTATTGCAGCCGTAATGTTTGCTAGATTAGCAATTAAATCAGTTTCATCTTTTATTATATTCTTTATTTGGGGTATAAGTGTATGGTATATTTCCACTTTATTACCTGTGGAGATAGTTAAATTCTCAGCCATTGTTATATCTTAATTTTTATGTAACATAAAATATCAAACTTATCTAATAAGTTATAATATGTAAATATGCAATAAAGATAATAAAACTATCTTATAAGTATCATGAACTTTTTTCTACGTTCTAAATTAAAAGACGTAATTTTGTATATATTACATTATTATTTATAATGTACTCAATTTTATTATTGATTTTGTGATATGAATATAGTGTCAGGTTTTCCTATACCTTTAACTAATGATGAGCGTGTACAAGATATTGATTTATTAAGATTCTTAGTACCCAATCCTGAGTCATCTTACTTGATAAGAGTTGAGGGGAATGCTATGATTGAAGCAGGTATATGCGATGGTGATATATTGATTGTAGATAAGAGTAATCGTAATCCTTCTTCTAGTCAAGTGGCAGTGTGTGAGCTAAATGGTGAGTATACAGTGAAATTTGTAGTTAGAGAAAATGGCATTTTATGGTTAGTTCCAGCTAATTCAACTTATGCTAAGATTAGGGTAGATGAGGGTGATGATTTTAGAGTTTGGGGTATAGTTACATATGTAATACACAAGACAAGATGTTAGCCTTAGTAGATTGTAATAATTTCTTTTGTTCAGTTGAGCGTGTTTTTAGTCCTGGATTATGGAATAAGCCTCTCTGTGTTGCAGGTGGAAATGATGGTATTATAGTGGCTCTTACGCAAGAAGCCAAAGACCTGGGATTAAAGCGAGGTGATGCTGTATTTAAGGTGAGAGAGCTAATAGAGAAACATAATGTTAAACTGTTCTCTACAAATATGCCACTTTATGCGTCTATGTCTAAAAGAATAGTTTCAATATTGAAAAAATCCTTTGCTTCTGTCGAAAATTATAGTATAGATGAGAGCTTTTGTTATCTTGATGGATATGAGAGTCTTGTATCTTTAGAGAAGTATATGAGAGAAATTGTGCAAAAAATAGCTCTCTATACCGATATACCAGTAAGTGTAGGTATAGCTCCAACGAAGACCTTGGCTAAGGTAGCAAATAAATTTGCAAAAAAGTACAAGGCTTATAACTCTGTCTGTGTTATAGATACAGAAGAAAAACGGCGAAAGGCTTTATCATTGTTTAGTTTGGAAGATGTTTGGGGTGTGGGTAAACATAGCTTAAAAAGACTTAATGACTATGGGGTATTTACTACAATGTCTTTTGCTGATAAAACAGAGGCTTGGGTAAAGAATAAATTTAACCTGCCTATTGTAAATGTTTGGAAAGAACTGAATGGAGAGCCTTGTATAGAAATAAGTGAGCATATTTATAAACAAAGTATATGTACTAGTCGAACTTTTGGCAAGATGTTGCACGCATATGATGATTTAAAATCCGCAGTAGTTGCATTTGCTTCATCTTCTGCACGTAAGTTACGCCAACAAAATTCTGTAACTAAGGCAATTACTGTCTTTGTGAGTAGTAATCGCTTTCGTGAAGATTTACCAATGTATATTAATTCGTATACAGAATATCTAGCTTGTGAAAGTGCTGATACCTTAGAGATAGTTAATGCCTCAATCTCTGCCTTGGAAAGAATATATAAGGAAGATATTTTTTATAAAAAAGCCGGTGTTATACTAAGTGATATATCCAAGGATAATGTTATGGAATATAGCTTATTTGATAATGTTGATAAAAAACAAGATCGTAAGATCTTAATGGATACTATTGATTATATAAATAAGAGATATGGAACACAAAAAATACATCTTGGTATAGAAGGTGGAGCTAATCAATTGTGGATACCTAAGAGCGATAATAGAAGCAAGAATTATCTTACGGATATTAACGATATACTTACAATTAAGATATAACTTGTTATAAAATAATATCATTAAGTATGAACCTCGTAATTACTACTTTTATAGTTGATACTTGTACGAACTTATTAATTTATAATAGTTTAAGAGCTATATGAGCACAGGCTTCTGCATCAGCTAAAGCGTGATGGTGATTGTTTAAGTTATATCCACATTGAGCAGAAACCGTATGTAACTGATGGTTAGCCAGCATAGGAAAGCTTGCTCTGGCAGCCTTGAGAGTGTCATAAAAGGTATAATTAGGGTAGGGTATATTATGATAATTAAAGACTTCTTTTAGGCACGACTCATCAAAAGGAGAATTATGAGCAACAAAGGGTATTGTCATATAGTCTTCATAATGAGATTTAAGCATAGAAATTATCTGCTCCCACACTTGAGGAAAACTAGCTGCATTTACTGTGTCTTTACCTGTAATACCATGTATATTAGAACATCTTGCTGTATAGTAATTGGGGCGAGGATTAATCAGGGAATAAAACTTATCTATAAATTTTCCATTCTTGACACAAATAATACCAACAGAACATACAGAGGAACGTTCAAAGTTGGCAGTCTCAAAATCAATAGCAATAAAATTTTCCATACAAAAATTAAGGATTTATGTTTTATGTAAATATAGTATTAATTTATT
>JARIAS010000036.1 GCA_029257745.1 Candidatus Cryptobacteroides sp.
TTATATAAACTATGTCTAATATTCATAAAAAGTCATAGTTTTTTCACCTTTCTCCCAATAAGACTTAGAATGTAACAAATCAGGGCCAGAATATTTATAAAACTCAAAATGCACTCTCTTTCCTCTCAAATCTAAAAAAGTCACTACTGCCTGAAATGGTGCATCCTCATAGGCACCCCCTAAAAGTCCATAATAAGTATGAACCCCCTCAACCTTATAAGTACTAGGAAAATCTAATAGCTCTATCTTTGATATTTTTATGGAATTCTCCTTATAAGTTCTACTCCAATAAAACTCTCCGTAGTTCTCAACACATAATAACTCTAACCTACTAGAAATTATAGACTTTAGCCACTGCTGCGAATCTACACAACTCTGTACAACAAATAGCGTAGTCAACAAAAAAGAGATTAATAAAATTAATCTTTTCATATGTTAATTATTTTAATTTGTTAATAATCGATCAAATGACACATAAGTATAATAAAACGATCACAAAGTTTTTAAAAAAAACTTTCATAAGCAAGAATTTTATCTAAAATTCACTATCCCATCTTTATTTAGATATAGTTGATTATATTTGCAAGTTGAAGATATAGAAGAGTACTCTAAATATGGATATGAAGAATATAAGAAACTTTTGCATAATTGCTCATATTGACCATGGCAAAAGTACCCTAGCAGACAGATTATTGGAGCTAACTAAGACCTTAGCTGACAGAGATATGGATAATCAAGTCCTAGATAATATGGACTTGGAGAAAGAAAAGGGTATTACCATAAAAAGCCATGCCATACAGATGGATTATAACTATAAGGGAGAAAACTATGTGCTCAACCTTATTGACACCCCGGGACACGTAGATTTTTCCTATGAGGTATCTCGTTCTATTGCATCATGTGAAGGTGCATTACTAGTAATAGATGCAACTCAAGGTATTCAGGCACAAACTATTTCCAATCTTTATCAAGCAATAGATCATAATCTTGAGATCATACCTGTATTAAATAAAATAGATATGGATGCTGCTCAAGTAGAGCTTGTTACTGATGAAGTATGCGATCTGCTTGGGTGTAAAGCTGAAGATGTTTATAAGGTATCAGCAAGGACAGGTCTTGGAGTTGAACCTCTTCTTGATGCTATTGTTGAAAAAATCCCAGCACCAGAAGGAGATCCAGATGCACCATTACAAGCTCTTATATTTGACTCTGTATTTAACTCTTTCAGGGGTATTATAGCCTATTTCAAAATTAAAAATGGCTCTATAAAGAAAGGTGATAAGGTAAAATTTTTCAATACAGGCATGGAATATGATGCCGATGAAGTAGGTATTCTTAAGCTAAAAATGCACAGTAGGCAAGAAGTTGAATGTGGCAATGTAGGCTACATAATTTCAGGAATAAAGACTGCCGCAGAGGTAAAGGTGGGAGATACCATAACTCACTCTGAAAGACCTTGTAAGGAAGCTATTGCAGGTTTTGAAGAAGTCAAGCCTATGCTTTTCGCAGGTATGTATCCAGTACAAGCAGACAGATATGAAGACCTAAGAGCCTCTCTAGAAAAATTTCAACTAAATGATGCCTCTTTTGTATATGAACCAGAGTCTTCTCTTGCCCTAGGCTTCGGCTTTAGATGTGGCTTCTTGGGTCTACTACATATGGAGATTGTACAAGAAAGACTATTTAGAGAGTTTGCAATGGATGTTATCACTACTGTACCAAATGTTTCCTATAAGGTATATATGAGTAATGGCGAATGCAAAAATGTTCATAATCCATCAGGACTTCCAGCCCCAACACTTATTGACAAGATAGAAGAGCCTTATATTCAAGCACAAATCATTACAAATACAGACTTTTATGGGCCAATAATGAAGCTATGCCTTGAAAAAAGAGGCACTCTAAAAGGACAGCATTATATTACAGCCGACAGAGTAGAGCTTACATATGAAATGCCACTATCTGAAATTGTATTTGACTTCTATGACAAGCTTAAATCAGTATCAAAGGGCTATGCCTCATTTGATTACCATCTAATTGCTTATCAAACAGCAAAACTAGTAAAACTAGATATTTTACTTAATGGCGACCCAGCAGATGCTCTTTCATCTCTTATACACGAGGATCACGCCTATGATTTTGGCAAAAAGATATGTCTTAAACTTAAAGAACTTATACCTAGACAACAATTTGATATAGCCATACAAGCAGCTATTGGTGCAAAAATTATTGCCAGGGAGACTGTAAGACAAGTTCGTAAAGACGTAACTGCAAAGTGCTATGGAGGAGATGTATCTCGTAAACGAAAATTGTTAGAAAAACAAAAAGAAGGTAAAAAAAGAATGCGACAAATTGGTACTGTACAGGTACCACAAAGTGCATTCATGGCTGTTTTAAAACTAGACTAATGAATATAGCCGCTTATATAAAATCAATGAGACTAAGGACATTACCACTTTCAATAGCTGGTTCTGGACTTGGACTTATGTTAGCAATGCCTGACTACAAAATCAACTATCTATCAGCCCTACTCATACTTCTGACTAGTATAAGTTTACAGATACTATCCAACCTGTCTAATGAGTTGGGAGATGTACAAAATGGCACAGATACAGAAGAGAGACAAGGCTTAAAATATGGACTTAATAGTGGAGAGATAAGTATAAAAGAAATGAAGATTCTAATACGCATCTTCGTTATTATCAGTATGATACTAGGAATAGCTACCATTCATAGTTCTTTTGGTAGCATATTTTCAATAGAAGGTTTTGGTTTATTGATTCTAGGTATATCTGCTATTATAAGTAGTATGAAATACACTCTTGGGAAAAATCCATATGGGTATAGAGGCTTAGGTGATATTTTTGTTTTCACCTATTTTGGAATAGCTTCAGTAGTAGGCTCTTACTTTGTAGTAACACATGAGATAAGCAATTACTACATTATTTTACCTGCCGTTGCAATGGGAGCTTTAAGTGTAAGCGTATTAAATCTCAACAATATTAGAGACATGAAAACAGATGCAGCAACTAGGCTTACAGTAGCAATATTATTAGGAGAAAAATGGGCAAGGCTGTATCAACTTTTCTTAATTTCTACCGCCTTTATTGCAATGCTAGGATACGCATATGTAAGATTCTATGACCCTGCACATTATTTATTCTTACTAAGTCTTCCAATTTTCATATACACCTTATATGCTTTATGGAAGAAAAAAGATAAGGAACTAGACCCTATACTTGCCATTCTATCAATAGGTTCTTTTATTTTTGCTCTACTTAGTGGTATAGGCTATTGTCTATTCCTTATTTAAAAGCCTTGTAATCAAATATTAATAAGGCTAATATCTTCCATTCTTACTAGCACTAAAGCTATATATATTTAAGCATAAATAAACTCTGTATTATATTAGCACACAACATATAAATAAAATAAGATAGCCAATAGGCTATCTTATTTTTATATAATAAACAATCCTTATTAATCAGTAAGAGGATCATCATAATAAACTTGCAAGCGTTTAAGTTCTGCCATTGCTGCATCTATCTCTTTCTTGTATTTTGGATCACCATATAGATTGTGCATCTCCTTAGGATCATTCTTCAAATCATAGAACTCCCATTGATCAGCACCTTTATAAAAATGCATTAGCTTATACCTACCATCGAATACACCATAATGTCTTGCTGTATTATGCTCTCCAGGATATTCATAGAAATGGTAGTATAAACTATTTCTCCAATCCTTAACATTATCCCCTTTTAATATTGGCAATAAACTCTCACCTTGAATATCTTCTGGGACCTTAGCACCTGCAAGTTCAAGGAAGGTTGGAGCAAAATCTATATTTTGAACTAAATGCCTGTCTCTAACATGCTTAGCACCTTTTGGCAATCTTGCTAAAATAGGGGTTCTAAAAGACTCTTCGTACATAAATCTCTTATCAAACCAGCCATGCTCTCCCATATAAAAGCCTTGATCTGAAGTATATACAATAAGAGTATTATCCAATAGTTTATTGTCCTCTAGATATTTAAGCAGACGTCCAATATTTCTATCAACACTATTAATTACAGAGCAATAATCTCTCATATATCTTTGATACTTCCATTCAGCTAATGCTTTACCACTAAGCTTTGCCTTCTTAAATTTTTCAATAATAGGATTATAATAGGCATCCCACGCAGCCTGCTGAGTAGAGTCCATTCTAGAACGATATAGACTATGTGCATAATTATGCAAATCAGGACGTTCATAATTAATATCTCCGTCATCTGTATACATTTTAAGGTCATAGCCCATATCCATATCCCTATCTATCCTCATCTCTGCTGCCTCTGCTGCTTGTCTACCCTTATAATCATCATAGAAGTTCTCTGGGAGAGGGAATGTTACATTATCATATGCACCTAAATCCTTTGCATCAGGCATCCATGTACGATGAGGTGCTTTATGATGTACTAAAAGACAAAAAGGCTGACCATTATCCTTATTTTTATCCAACCACTGCATAGCCAAATCTGTAGTTATATCAGTGGCATAGCCCTTATACTGTTTCCTTACGCCATTATCTATAAAATTAGGATTGTAATAATCACCCTGCCCTGTTAATATATTCCAATAATCAAAGCCAGTAGGCTGAGATACAAGATGCCATTTACCAACAATTGCTGTCTTATATCCTACCTTTTGCAACAACTTAGGAAAAGTTTGCTGACTGCCATCAAAAACAGTAGAATTATTTATAAAACCATTCTTATGACTATGCTTTCCTGTAAGCATACATGCCCTACTTGGACCAGAAATAGAATTTGCCACATATCCCCTCTCAAAAACCACACCCTCATTACCTATCCTATCAATATTTGGGGTCTTATTAAGTGCCTGACCATAAGCACCTACGGTCTGATATGAATGATCATCACTCATAATAAAGATGATATTCATTCTATTATTTCCTGTCAAATCTCCCCTACATATTTGGGCGGCAACAGGAACAGAAGCAGCTAAAACACCACTTCCTAAAAAGAATAGTTTGCTAATTCTATTTTCCATAATATATTAATTTATATTTTTCATTATAAATATAGTGATTATCTATTTTATTGCAATATACATTCTGCATATTCCAAAACTTAAAGCCTTATGCTCTTGCTTAGAAAATGAGGCCTTAGCCAAGCTAGCTAAAAAATCTTTCTTATTTGGAAAATTCTCGACGGATTTTGGCAAATAAGTATAAGCATCTTTATCACCTGACAGATAAGCACCTATCTTGGGTAATATTTTCTTAAAATATAACCTATATAGATATCTTAACAACTTACTAGATGGCTCTGACAATTCTAAAATCAGCAACTTGCCATTAGGCTTCAATACTCTATATATCTCCCTTAAGCCCTTATCCCTATCCTCAAAATTACGTATACCAAAGGCTATACTTACAAGGTCAAAACTCTCATCATCAAATGGTAGAGCCTCGCCATCAGCTAATAATATAGATATATACTTATCTAAATTTTCCTTTTTAACCTTAGATTTCATCACCTCAAGCATTCCCTCAGATATATCAACAGAGCTAATATGACTATTAACTAAAGATTTATTATCCAACTTCTTAGCTAAATCTATGGAAAAATCACCTGTACCACAGGCTATATCTAAAAATTGCTTATCCCCCTTTTCCTTAAGAAGATATTTTATTGCCTTTCTTCGCCAGCATTTATCTATTCCGAAAGAAAGTAGGTGATTTAATCTATCATATGTATATGATATGTTATTAAACATATCTTTTACCTGCTCTTTTTTTGCCATAATACTAACTAACTATTTAAGGTACAGGATCATACCCGCTTCCCCCAAAAGGGTGACACCTTAAAAGCCTCTTTATAGTTAAATACAAACCTTTAATAGGTCCCCATTTTTTGAAAGCTTCCACAGCATAAACAGAACAAGATGGCGTAAAACGACAAGTTTTGGGGAGAAATGGTGATATTGCATATTGATAAAATCTTATCAATAAAATAAAGGGAGCAATAAGTATTCTCTTAATTATTGTTTTCAACCTTAACAACATCAATTGTTCTATTTAAGATTTCAATACATGTAGATAACTGTTCAAATATAATGGAAAAATCCAAGACTTCCTTATTTTTATATATAAACAATATATCCGTATTAGTTATTTTCAATGTATGTTTCTGCAAACGATATGCCTCTTTTATTCTTCTCTTGATAAGATTTCTTTTTACGGCTCTTTTAAATAATTTTTTAGGGACAGATACCATCATTCTATTAGTCCCATAAGAATTAGACTTACAATAACATACAAGCATACTAGCAGACCTAAAATAAAGGCCCTGCTTAAATAGCTTATCAATATCACTTCTGCCAGAAATTCTTTCAGTCTTTGAAAGAGAGTATTCAGAAGACCCCATATATTATGATTGTTGCAGATAAAGTTCTAAAGCACGAGCGACAGAGGGAGCCTCAGGATTTGGAGCCTTTATAGCAATATCTAAACCTTGTTCCTCCATAGCCTTTACAATCTGTTTACCAAAGGTTAAATATTTTACATCTAAGGATTTAAAGTCTTTACGGGCTTCCATTAAAGACTTCAGATCTGAAGGATTATAAAAGACCATCATATCATATGAAGACAAATCAACCTTACTAATATCTTGTAATACAGTCTTTACAAATACGGCTGTTTTATAATCTAATGAGGCTGCATCAAAAGCCTTTGTGAATAAAGTATTATTGCTATTATCTGAACTTGTTATAAGAAATTTTTCCTTATTATGCTTTGTTCCGATCTGAGCAATAACAGAATCAGCCGTACCTGTGCCAAAAAATATCTTCCTTTTTCTAAAAACTATATGTTTTTGAAGATATAATGCAACTGCCTCTGTTGTACAAAAATACTTCATTGTTTCAGGTATCTTAATCCTCATTTCTTCACAAAGAGAAAAGAAAGCATCCACTGTTTGTCTTGCAGAAAACACAATAGCTGTATAATCTAAAACATTAATTTTCTGTGTTCTCCACTCTTTAGAGTTTATTGGTTCAATTAAGAAAAAAGGAATAAAATCAATTTTTACCCCGAAATTCTCTTTTAAAGCGTCATATGGAAGCTGATTAATGGGAGTAGATTGAGATATTAGTATTTTTTTGATATTCATCTTGTCTATAAAAATATATCCGATACAACCAGTAGGGCTACTGGTAAAATTTCAAGGGTGCAAAGATACAAAATAAGAGTGAATAGAGAATAATAATTTGACAAAATTTGTATTCTACGTATGATATACAACAAATATAATACTGAAAACACTGCATACATCAGTAAAATTGTAGTATGCAATGATAAGTCAAAAAAGATGGAAAGTATACTTACAATAAGGCCTAAAATAGCATATAGAATAATAAAATTATAAAAAAGCCTTACAGGACTAGATACTAATACCTGAAAAAAAGATAAGACAAAGAATAAAGCCTGTCTTAATAGTATCAGAGCTATTATAATAGATATTATTACGATAGAATATATTCCCTCATCAATGTTTTGCAAAAAACTTGGAGCATATAATATGTACTTAGACGACACAAGGCCCAGTATCAAAACAGCTAATAGCAATAAAGAATTACGTTCCCTTACAAGACTCATACTTTCCTCAAGTTTCTCATATTCTTTAAGTCTAAGTAATCCTGATAATAACTTAGGCACAATATTTAAGAGTCTACGCAATAACAATATTACTAATAGTATTGCAACAAATACAAGAATAGAATTTAACCTATTATTTTCCCAAATACTGTCTTTCCTATATCCATTTATCTCTACGGATGTAGGCATCATAAGTACAGAGCTATTAAAGGCCGTATCTACTGGAGTATTATCACCAAGATTATAAGTCTTCATCAATTTGCCCTTTTTACATTATAAGACATTGATTGCAATAATTTAAGGACTTTTTCTCTAAGATCTCCCTGTATAGTTATCTCTCCATTTTTAGCAGAACCTCCTACTCCACATTTCACCTTCAACTCCTTAGCCAAGCTTTTTAAATCTTCGTCACTTCCAACAAAACCACTTACCAATGTAACCTGTTTACCTCCACGATTACGCTTATCCAAACTAACTAAAAGTCTCTGTTTATTAGGAGCAAGACTCTCTTGAGGAATCTCTTCAACTTGCTCATATTCAAAGTCTGGATTAGTAGAATAAACTACACCTAAACGTTTTTTCCAATCATTACTTGACATAATACCTAATGCTTTTTGCAAATATAAAAAAAGAAACTCTTATCTTTGCCAAAATTAAAGATATTCAAATGGATAACAAGAATTTTGCTTTTTGGAATAGAATAACAGCTTTAAGCATACTTTTTATTGCTACTCTCACCTATTTACTGACAATAGAGCCAAGTGCTTCATTTTGGGATTGTGGCGAGTTTATTGCTTCATCTTATAAACTAGAAGTCGGACACCCTCCAGGAAACCCTGTATTTCAACTACTTGCAAGGATTGTAACAATATTTACAGGAGGAAAATATGCAGCTATGGGAATTAATGCCATGAGTGCAGTATGCTCTGGTTTCACTATATTTTTCCTATATCTGACTATTGTATTTTTTGCAAAAAGACTAGTCACAAAAAACAATGGCAACTACTCTTTATCCAAGTCCATTGCAATAATGGGAAGTGCTGCAATAGGTGCTTTATCTTATTGTTTTTCAGACACTTTCTGGTTCTCAGCAGTAGAAGCTGAAGTATATGCAATGTCTTCTCTATTTACCGCAGTAGTAGTATGGGCTATGTGCAGATGGTATGATGAAGCTGAAAAAGAATTTGCCAACAGATGGATTATACTAATATGCTTCCTTACAGGCTTATCCATAGGTGTTCACTTACTAAACTTACTTGCAATACCAGCCCTAGTATTTTTGTACTTCTTCAAAAAGAGGGAAGAAAAAGAATACTCATACCTTGAAATTATAGGTATAGGCCTACTATCTATAGTGTTAATAGCCTTGGTGCTTTTTGTAATAATACCTTATGTTCCAAGCACTGCTGCATATGTAGACCTGTTTTTCGTAAATATCTTAGGTCTACCAATAAATACAGGTGCTGCAATATTTAGTTTAGGACTAATTGCTTTATGTTTTTGGGGAGCATTTTGGAGCCTTAAACATTCCAAGATATTGATGAATCATATTATGTTAGGGCTATGTTCTATACTTATAGGTTTCTCCATATTCAGCATAATAATCATCCGCTCTAAGGATATGACTCCTACAAATGAATATCAACCAGACAATGCCTTTACACTTGTAAGATACTTATCTAGAGAGCAATACGGCTCTGCTCCCCTACTTTATGGACAATATTTTGATAGCCCAGTTGACATTCAAGTAGATAGTTATTATGCACCTTTAAATGGCAAATACATTAAGAGTTCAAGCCCTGCAAAGCCTATATATGAAAGCAGTGGTAAGATGCTATTTCCACGAATGTGGAGCAACGCCAGCCAAGCTCATATACAGACTTATCTTGCTTATACAAAGGGAAAAGGCACACATGTAGAGGGTGCCCAATATAACAAGCCAAGTTTTCTGGACAATCTTTATTTCTTTTGGGATTACCAACTAAACTGGATGTATTGGAGATACTTTATGTGGAATTTTGCTGGTAGGCAAAATGACGTGCATAGTCCACAAAGTGGAAATATACTCTATGGTAATTGGGAGTCAGGAATACCTTTTATTGATAATATAAGGCTAGGAGACCAAAGCAATGCTCCTGAGGCTCTAAAGAATAATAAGGCAAAAAATCACTACTATCTACTCCCTCTATTACTGGGATTAATAGGTCTATTCTTCCAATCATTAAAAGATAAAAGGGGGCTATGGATATGCTTCTTATTATTCTTTATGACAGGTATAGCCATTATATTATACCTAAATCAGTCTCCTTTGCAAGTAAGGGAAAGAGACTATGCTTATGCAGCTTCATTCTATACTTTTGCGATATGGATAGGTTTTGGAATTTTAGCAATATACGAAGGATGTAAAAAATACTTTAATAAAAACTTACACATAATTCTAGCATCTATACTTTCACTAATGGGCTTATCAGTACCTGCCCTAATGGCAGAAGAGAACTGGGATGACCACGATAGAAGTAATAGAGCAACAGCAGTGGAAATGGCTAGAAACTATCTGAACTCTGTTGGAAAAAATGGCATATTAATTACTCATGGTGACAATGATACTTTCACCTTGTGGTATGCTCAAGAAGTAGAAAATGTGAGACCTGATGTGAGAATATGTAACACATCCCTTCTAGGCACAGACTGGCACATAAATCAAATGAAATATGCTAGTAATGACTCCAAAGCCCTAGCACTAAGTATTCCAGAACAACAATACCTGTATGGGACCAACGAATATATTCCAATTATTGACTCTAGGAATAAGATATATCCATTGAAACAAGTAATGGAAGTATTTAAAAGTCCAAAAGCAAAGATTAATTTGGGTAATGGAAGGTTTGTAGACTACATAGCTTCTAGAAGTTTTAGCATACCTGTAAACAAGGAGAATGTTATTAAATATGGCATTGTACCAAAAGAGCTTGAGTCCCAAATTCCTGATGAGATCATATTAAGCATTCCTAAGGATAAAAATAGTATCAACAAACCTGAACTATTTATGTTAGACTTACTTAGTAATTACAATTGGGATAGACCAATCAACTTATTAAGCAGGGGTGGCGATATTAACATGGGAATAAAAGATTATCTAATGTTTGATGGATTTTCATATAGATTTACTCCTATAAAGAATAGTAGCAAGTCAGATTATATGGACCATGTAGATATTAATCACCTATATAAACAGATGTCTAGTGTAAATAAATGGGATGCTATAAGTAGAACAGATTATTACGCAGATTATCAAAATCTATATACCTTCATTGGTGTTATCCCTCAAAGGGAATTACTGTACAAGGTAGCGAAACTTCTTGCAGACAGAGATGACAAGCAAAAGGCAATAGAATTGCTAGACAAGGCAATATCTATACTACCAGAACAATCATATCCTTATGAAAGTATATGCTTAGGCTTTGTGAACAATGATCTTACTATAATATCAATTATAGAATTGTATTTACAATTATCAGAAAAGGAAAAGGCAATAGAAATAGCAAGAACCTTTATAGATGAACTGTTCATATCTTTGGACTTTTTTATAGATAAACATAAATATACAGTAGACGAAACAGATGCCTGCCTACAAGTAATAAATGTTCTAAAAAATATTCTAATAAAATATAATATAACAGAACTAAGCAATATTATAGATGATAAACTACATACTCTCTATAATAAATACTATCTTAATGATATTGAAACAGATGAGGAGCTTGATAAGTCCACTATACAACAAGATATAGAGACAATGGAAGATAGTCTATAAGGTAAATCTTTAAAATCAAGTAACTGCGTAAATATTAAAGGAATAACTTAGCGTTTAAGACGCACAAAAATACTAAGTGGGAGGGCTTTACTAAATCTATCTTTTAGACAAAGCTCTCCTGTTTGTATTTCATAATCTCCACTATTATCAAGATTAAAAGCCTGCCTAAGTACAGTTTCCCCTAACAAAGCAGAATAGCCATTAGAATAAAGATTTAGGACAAGAAAGCTGTTCTTTGGCTCCAATATCTTAGACACTAGACTAAGTAGTTCATACAAAGACTCATCAAGTTTCCATTTCTGCCCATCAGGACCATGTCCATAAGCAGGAGGATCAAGTATAATAGCTTGATACTTATTGCCACGCTTTACCTCTCTTTTAACAAATCTCAAAGCATCCTCTATTAGCCAGCGTATACCGTCTAAAGAACTTGCTTCCATATTGCCTCTTGCCCATGTCACAACTTGACGAACAGAGTCCAAGTGAATAACATCTGCACCTGCACTCTTAGCAGCTAAGGATGCTGCACCAGTATAAGCAAAAAGATTAAGTACCTTTACCTGTGGCAAATCTAGACTTTTATGCCTCTCACACAGCTCTAAAGTATTTTTGTATATATATTCCCAATTTGCAGCCTGTTCTGGAAAGACGCCTACGTGCTTAAATGATGTCAAGCCTAAACGGAGTTTGAATGACTTGTCTGCTAGAGGATAACTAATATACCATTGTTCCTGCATTTTTTTACGCATATCCCAAGTACCACTATCTTCCTTTCCAGACTTAGAAAAACCTGCTCCTGCCCTGAATATAGTATGTACCATTTTATTCCACTGCTCCTCAGACAAGGACTTCTTCCACAAAGCCTTAGGCTCTGGTCTTCTAATATAATAAGAACCAAAGCGTTCAAGCTTTTCAAAATCACCTGAGTCCACTAATTCATAATCTTTCCAACTCTCTTTTGGGCTTTCTATATACATAGCATTTTAATTTAAAGCAACAAAGATAAGGCTTTTTAAATTTTAATATACATTTTGTCAAAAAATTACTTACATTTGTCTAGTTTGAACTAATTAAGACTAAATACAATGCAACAGCAGATTGAAAACTATGATTTCGCTGGAAAAAAAGCGATAGTAAGAGTGGATTTCAATGTTCCACTTAATGAAAAATTTGAAATTACAGATGACACACGTATCAGAGCAGCTCTTCCTACACTAAAGAAGGTGCTTGAAAAGGGTGGTGCTCTTATCATAATGTCTCACTTAGGTCGTCCTAAGGGGGTAGATGAAAAATTTTCATTAAAGCATATTGTAAAACACGTTTCAGAAAAATTAGGTACTGATATTCTTTTTGCACCTGATTGTATGAAAGCTCAAGATATGGCTGCCAATCTAAAAGCAGGCGAAGTTCTATTACTTGAAAACCTACGTTTCTACGCAGAGGAAGAAGGTAAACCTAGAGGACTTGCAAAAGATGCTAGCGATGAGGAAAAGGCTGCTGCAAAGAAGCTTGTAAAAGAAAGCCAGAAAGACTTTGTAAAGACTCTTGCTTCTTATGCTGATTGCTACATCAATGATGCCTTTGGTACTGCACACAGGGCTCACTCTTCAACAGCACTTATAGCTGAATACTTCCCTAATGACAAAATGTTTGGCTACCTAATGGAAGGTGAGATTAAGGCTATTGACAATGTACTTAAGAATGCTAAAAGACCTTTTACAGCTATCATCGGCGGCTCTAAAGTCTCATCTAAACTTGCCGTACTTAAAAACCTACTTGGCAAGGTAGATAATCTTATTATAGGTGGTGGTATGGGTTATACCTTCATTAAGGCTCAGGGCGGTAAGATTGGTATTTCTCTACACGAAGATGAGCTTATGCCAGAAGCACTTGAGATTATGAAAGAGGCTAAGGAGAAAGGCGTAAACATCTATCTTTCAAACCAAACAGTTGCAGCTCAAGAATTCAAGAATGAAGCTGAGACAAAGGTGTTTGACACTCATAACATTGAAGATGGATGGGAAGGTATGGATGCAGGAGAAGCTACTCTTGAAGAATGGAAAAAGGTTATCCTATCATCTAAAACAATACTTTGGAATGGTCCAGTAGGAGTATTTGAGTTCCCTAACTTTGCTAAAGGTACTCTTCAAATAGCAGAATGCCTTGCTGAAGCTACTAAAGAAGGTGCTTATACTCTTGTTGGTGGTGGCGACTCAGTAGCCGCTGTTACTCAAATGGGATATGCTTCTAAAGTAAGTTATGTTTCAACTGGTGGTGGAGCTATGCTTGAGGCTATTGAAGGAAAAGAACTTCCAGGTATAGCTGCTATTCAAAAATAATTTTGGAATAAATATAAATCTATCTATATGTAAATTTGGCCCTGAAAGTCACTTGACTTTTGGGGCTTTATTATATATAACATATTAAAGATGCTAACACTAGCCTATTCAAATACTATATTATTCAATAAATAGTATTTGGTATCAGCTATATTTCACGGTTTAAGCAGATCATTAGCTATCTAAAAGTATTAGGCTTCAGATTGAGCAGTTTTTTATAAAAAGTATCAAAATTTTTCATTGCTTAATACGTTTTAATTTATTAGATTTGTGATACACATGTTTTAAGTATACACTAAATTAATAAACTAAAGCCATGAAAATATATTCGACTAAAGACATTAGAAATGTTGTCTTACTTGGCAGCAGTAAATCCGGAAAAACAACTCTAGCAGAATCAATGCTATACGAAGGAAAAGTCATTGACAGACGTGGTAGTATTGAGGGCAAAAACACTGTATCTGATAATAGTGAGATAGAGCAAAATCTTCAACACTCTATATATGCCACTCCTCTCTATGCGGAGTTCATGGATACAAAATTCAATATAATAGATAGCCCAGGAGCTGATGATTTTATAGGTGGGGCAGTTGCAGCATTTAAGGTATGTGAAAACGCTATATTAGTAATCAATGCACAACAAGGTGTAGAAGTTGGAAGTAACCTCTTTGCAAGATATGCCAATAAGTATAATGTACCTCTTGTTATAGCTGTAAATCAATTAGATAGTGACAAAGCAGATTGGGAAAATACTCTTGCTTCACTAAAAAGTTCATTTGGAAAGAAAGCTGTTCTAGTTCAATTTCCTACCAGCGTTGGTGCTAATTTTGACGGCTTCATAGACGTTCTCAAAATGAAGTATTACAAGTTTACAGATGAGAATGGCACAAGAGAAAGCCTTGAAATACCTGAAGAGTTCAAAGAAGAGGCAGAAAAATATCATCAAGAATTAGTGGAGTCAGCAGCAGAATTTGATGATGGCCTAATGGAAAAATTCTTTGAAGCAGGCTCATTATCAGAAGAAGAGATAAGGGCAGGACTTTCAAAAGCAATAGCAAACGGAGATCTTATGCCTGTATTCTGTCTTTCAGCAAAAAAGGACATAGGTGTAAAAAGACTTATGGAATTTAGTATAAACACTCTATACTCCCCTGTAAACACTAAAAATCTGATGACAAATTCTCAGGAGATGGAATGTAAACAAGAAGCCCCTACTTCTATTTTTATATATAAAACAGATATAGAAGCACATCTTGGAGAAGTTTCTTATTTCAAGGTTATGAGTGGTGAGCTAACAGAGGGATTGGATCTTGAAGACGCAGTCACAGGACACAGGGAGAGAATAACTAGTATATATGCCGTAGCAGGAAGTAAAAAAGAAAAGGTATCAGAGCTCATGGCAGGTGATATAGGTTGTACTGTTAAATTACGCCATAGCAAGACAAATATAACTTATTCACATCCGGGAACAAACATCATCTTTGAGCCTATCAAGCTTCCCGAAGCTAAATATCGCTGTGCTATAAAAGCTAAGTCTCAAAATGATGAGACAAAACTGGGAGAAGCCCTCAACAAGCTTGCAACTCAAGACCCTACTCTTATAGTAGAATACTCAAAAGAACTTAAACAGACAATAATCAGTGGTCAGGGAGAACAGCATATCAATCTTATAAAGTACAAGATTGAACATGACTATCACATTGATATAGAATTATTTGCTCCTAAAATCCCTTATAGAGAGACTATTACTAAGATAGCAAGTGCTAATTATAGGCATAAGAAACAATCTGGAGGAGCAGGACAATTTGGCGAAGTACATATGCTTATCTGTCCTATCTCTGATGAATTTCCATTTACAAATAAATTTAAGATTGATGGCAAAGATGTCAGCTTTAATGTCAAGGGGCAAGAAAGTTTTGAACTTCCATGGGGAGGTAAATTGGAATATTATAACTGTATAGTAGGAGGTGCAATAGATTCACGTTTTATGCCAGCTATACTAAAAGGTATTAATGATAAAATGAGTGAAGGCCCTCTAACTGGCTCATATGCAAGAGATTTAAGAGTATTTGTATATGATGGAAAAATGCACCCTGTGGATTCTAATGAAATCTCATTTGTACTTGCTGCTAGAAATGCCTTTAAAGAAGCTTTCAGAAATGCAGGTCCTAAGATTATGGAGCCAATCTATGATGTCAAGATTACAACACCTGCAGAGTATCTTGGGGCTTGCATGTCTGACCTTAATACAAGGAGGGCTATGATTATGAACCAAGACATGGACAAGGGCTTCACAGTCTTATATGCAAGAGTTCCGCTTGCAGAATTGTACAGATACTCTACTGCTCTAAGTTCTCTTAGTGCTGGTGCAGCTACATTTACAATGAAATTTGCTGATTATCAAGCAGTACCTACTGATGTCCAAAATAAATTATTAGCAGAATACATGGCTAATGAAGAAAAAGAGGACTAGTACCTAAACTATTTTACAATAGAATATAGCAAAACAATTTAATATATTATAAAAACAGG
>JARIAS010000044.1 GCA_029257745.1 Candidatus Cryptobacteroides sp.
CACCAATATATATCATATTGGAAAATGGAATTCTTTTTTTCTCATCTGCCATACTTGCATTTACTTTTTTAGTATCTCTTGCACTGAAAATGCCTTTGTTGATTTTAAACATAAACTGAGTTTTAGCCGTGTAGTCTACCGCTACTCCTGGCCATTCTGCTTCTTCTTTATTGTTGTATATAAAAGAACATGCAAAAATGTGCTTAAATTCTTTAGCAATATCTGTGCCTTCAATGATTTCCTTTAAGCCTGAAGAATTAATATAATGCTCTATCTTTACGCCCTTTTCTTTTCCATATTCATTTATAAGCTTAAACCACTCTCTTACACCTTCAAAAAATTCTATTTTTTTGCCAAAATCCTTAAATCTATCAACCTTTAGAGCTATGTTATGATTTTTTGCCTCATCAAACATTAATTTCATATAAGACAGTATGTTACTAGCGTCTTGTCCTTCTGCTATATTATCACTTTCTTTCCAAAAAATCTCAGGCGTACTATTGATTGCATCAATAAAACCAAATTCTTGCATATTGCCCGGTGATAGTGTTCCATCGAAATCATAAATTAGGGCGATAATAGCTTTTTTCTTATTAGTCATATCGTAAGTATAATCGCATTAATATAGTAAAATTACATAAATATAATTAATACTACTAGTCAAAATGTTAATTTTTTTTATCTTTGTCAAAACAAAATCTAAATTATGGAACATTTTCTTTTAACATTGCAGAATACAATAAAGAAATATTGGGATAAACCTGCTGCCAGCACTTATAAAGGCGAGACTTATACTTATGGAGAATTTGCAACTGAGATTAAAAAGCTACATATTCTATTTGAATTATTAGGTGTAGAACATGGGGATAAGGTAGCATTATGTGCAAAGAATACTGCAAGATGGGCTATTACATATATGGCTTCTAATACATATAAGTCTGTAATAGTACCTATATTAGTGGATTTTACAGCTGATAGTCTCATGAATCTTATCAATCATTCTGAGAGTAAGCTATTGATAATAAATAAAGAGATTTGGGATAAATGTGATGCAAGTAAGATGCCTGATTTACAATTGGTTGTCGATATAGATTCTTGGTCAATGCTATATTATTCCAATGATAAGGCTAAGTCTGCATATGAGGGATATATCAGCGAATTTAATAATCGCTATTCTAATGGCTTAAAGCCCGAAGATTTAGATTTTCCTGTTGAGACTTCAAATGAGATGTGTACGCTTAGTTACACTTCAGGTTCTACCGGCAGCCCAAAGGGGGTAATGCTTACATATAAGAACTTTAGTCATGTCGTAGATTTTTGTCGTAGACATATACCTTCTGATAATAGTGATAGAATACTTTCAATGTTACCAATGGCACATATTTACGGCTTAGTAATAGAGTTTATTTATCCTATGTGTAATGGAGTTCATGTTACTTGGCTTGGAAAGGTGCCTACTCCTGCCTTCTTGTTGGGTGCCTTGGCAGATATTAAACCATACCTTGTAGTAACAGTTCCATTAGTTATGGAGAAAATCTTTAAGGCAAAGGTCTTACCTAAGTTGGAGACACCTCTTATGAAGTGTTTAATCCATATACCTTTTGTTAAGTCGTTGATATTTAATAAGATTAAGTTGGGCTTAGAAAAAGCTTTTGGAGGCAATGTAAGGGAATTTATATTTGGAGGTGCCGCACTTAATCCAGATGTGGATAAATGGTTGCATAAGATTAAATTACCATATACTGTTGGTTATGGTATGACAGAGGCAGCACCGCTTATTGCTTATAGTAATCATAAACAATTTGTGCCTGCTTCATGCGGTAGAGCTATTGATTGGGATACTGTTCGTATAGACTCGCCTGACCCTAAAAATATAGTTGGAGAAATACAGGTTAAAGGTCCTAATGTGTGTATAGGCTATTATAAGAATGCAGAAGCAACAGAGCAGTTATATACAAAAGATGGTTTCTTGAAGACAGGAGATTTGGGAATAATAGATGCCAAAGGAAATATCTTTATTAAAGGTCGTTCTAAGAATATGATATTAGGATCTTCGGGTCAAAATATTTATCCAGAGGAAATGGAGGCTGTAATAAATAATCAAGACTTTGTATTAGAATCATTAGTCTTAGAAAGGGATAAAAAATTGGTAGCCTTAGTCTTTGTTGATGAAAATGCAAGTGAAGCGAATCCAGAGTTAAAGGCAATAACAGATGTGGCCGAACATATAAAGAATTCCTCTAACGCTAATCTGCCAATGTATTGTCAGTTAGCAAGGGTAGAGCTTGTTGAGAAGCCTTTTGAAAAGACCCCTAAGATGAGTATAAAGAGATTCTTGTATAATTAATGACAATTTGTCATAGTTTTTATATTGGAACACTATTTGAATAAAGTTAATGCAGTTACATATGTAGCTGCATTTTTTTGATAAATATTAAAATAGAATAAAACTTTTTGTTATGGCAAATGTAAAGGGTAAAATTGGTGTTACAACAGAAAATATTTTTCCTGTAATAAAGCAATTCTTATATTCTGATCACGAGATATTCCTTAGGGAGCTTGTGGCTAATGCTGTGGACGCTAGTCAAAAGATGAAGACTCTTGCTGCCAATGCTGAATACAAGGGTGAATTGGGAGATTTAAATGTCAAGATAGAACTTGACCAGGCTGAAAAGGTCTTAAAGATAACAGATAGGGGAATAGGTATGACAGAGGAAGAAGTTGATAAGTATATCAATCAAATAGCTTTTTCTTCTGCAGGAGAATTCCTTGATAAATATAAGGACCAGAGTATTATAGGACATTTTGGACTAGGTTTTTACTCTGCATTTATGGTAGCTAAACAGGTGAGTATTGATACTTTATCTTGGAAAGAAGGTGCGAGTGCAGTAAGGTGGACATGTGATGGCAGTCCTGAATATGCTATGGAGGCTTCTGATAAGCAGGAAAGAGGTACAACAATAACTCTATATTTGGACGATGAATCTAGCGATTTTGCAAATAATGCAAGGATAGAGGGCTTATTATCAAAGTACTGTAAGTTTATGCCAATTCCTATCATCTTTGGTAAGGAACAGGAATGGAAAGATAATGCCTATGTAGATACAGACAAAGACAAGGTTATAAATAGCGTAGAGCCTTTGTGGACAAAACAGCCATCTGAACTTAAGGAAGAGGATTATATGGGCTTTTACCGTAATCTTTATCCTGCAAAAGAGGAACCTCTGTTCTATATTCATTTAAATGTAGATTATCCTTTCAATCTTACAGGTATATTATACTTCCCTAAGATTAAGGAAAAAATGGCTTTGGAAAAGAATAATATACAGCTATATTCTAATCAAATGTATGTTACTGACCATGTAGAAAATATAGTACCTGAGTTTATGACTCTTTTGCATGGAGTAATAGATTCACCAGATATTCCTTTGAATGTATCAAGAAGCTATCTTCAGAGTGACTCTAATGTTAAGAAAATATCTTCATATATAACAAAGAAAGTTGCAGACAGATTGGAGGAGATATATAAAAATGAGAGGTCTGTTTTTGAGGAAAAATGGAATGATATGAGACTTTTCATTGAGTATGGAATGTTGAGTGATGAAAAGTTCTGCGAGAGGGCGTTGAAGTTTACATTGTTACAAAACACTGAAGGTAAGTTCTTTAGTTTAGATGACTATAAAAAAGCAGTAGAGACAGAGCAGACAGATAAGGATAAGAAGTTAGTATATTTATATGCTAGCAATATGGATGCACAGTTCCCATTTATAGAGGCAGCAAAGAAGAAAGCTTATGATGTCTTATTGCTAGATGGTGATTTGGATGCTCACTTTATCAATATGTTAGAGCAGAAGTTGGAAAATGTACGTTTTGTAAGGGTTGATTCTGATAGTGTTGAGAATCTGATTGTTAAGGAGGAAAGGAAGAAACCAGAACTTTCTCAGCAATCAAAGACAGATCTTAATGATATGTTTAAATCCATACTTCCAGCAGGTAGAGAGTATGTGGTTGAGGCTGATAATTTAGGTGAAAATGCTGCACCTATTATCATTACTCAGAATGAATTTATGAGAAGATTTAGAGAAATGTCTAAGATTGGTGGAGGTCTTAACTTTTATGGACAAATGCCTGAGTCATATAATATTATAGTTAATTTGGAACATCCTCTTATGGCTAAGGTATATAATTCTGCTAAAGACGTTATACCTGAACTTCCAGCACTTCCTGTTGCTGATGAGAATGCTAGTGAGGAGGAAAAAAAGAATGTAGAAAAAGAAAAGCAAACAATCTTAGATGCTCATAAGCTTAAGGTTGAGGCCTTTGCTAAGTCTAATGATAAGTTAAGACAGATGTTAGATTTAGCCTTGCTTGCAAATTCTATGTTGAAGGGTAAGGAACTTACAGAGTTTATAGAGAGGAGCTACTCTGTTTTAAAATAAGATAGCTAAAGTTTTCATATAATTATGGTGTGTCAAAATCTAATTTGTCACACCTTTTTCTCTTTATAAGAAATTAATATGCTTTGATAAACAATAAATTAGAGCAATACTAAAATTAGTTATTTACATAGCATATTTATAATAGTTATAAATTTTAATATATTTGCATATAAAAATTATGTAAGATGGAAAATTCAAAAACACAAGCTTGTACAAGCGTTAAATCTTTATTTTACTCTTTTTTAGAGTTTTTTGCTAAATCGGATAGATTATTTGCAAATCTTATAAGAGTAGCTATACTTATTATCTTTATGTGGATAGGAGGACTTAAGTTTTGGAATTATGAGGCTCAAGGAATAGTTCCTTTCGTCGCAAATAGCCCTTTTATGAGCTTTTTCTATTCTAAGCAAGCACCTGAATATAAGGATTATAAGATGGCAGAGGGGGCATATGATGAGGCTAAGGTACAGTGGCATGAAGAGAATAATACATATTCTTATTCAAGAGGCCTTGGTATAGTTATCATGACTATTGGCTTATTAGCTTTTCTTGGTATTTTTTCTGCAAGGATAGGACTTGTTGGAGCAATCTTAGTCGTATTTATGATGGTTGGTACCTTATCCTTTTTAGTAACAACACCTGAAGTATGGGTTACTAATCATGTTCCTAGCGAGACCTTATCGGGTTTTCCATTATTAAGTGGGGCAGGAAGATTGGTGATAAAGGATACGGCAATTATGGCAGGTGCCTTTGTTTTGTTATCTGATTGTGCTAAACGTATTTTGGCAAAAAGAAAACAATAAGTTATTAGATATCTCTATGTCTGATAGAATAGTAGAATGTGTACCCAATTTTAGCGAGGGTAGGGATGTAAATATAATTAATAGTATAGTAGCAGAAATCAAGTCTGTAAAGCATATAAAGGTCTTACATGTCGATAGCGGAGTATCCGCAAATAGAACAGTTGTAAGTTTTATAGGTAGTCCAGAAGCTGTTGTTGAGGCAGGATTTTTGGCGGTAAAAAAGGCAGCAGAGCTTATAGATATGCGTACTCATAAGGGTGAACATCCAAGGCAGGGAGCTACTGATGTATTACCTATTGTGCCAATATCAGGTATCAGTCTAGACGAATGTGCTATGCTAGCTAGAAACTTAGCTAAAAGGGTATATGAGGATTTAGGCATAGCAACATATTGTTATGAGGAGAGTGCTTTAGTGCCTGAACATAGAAATCTAGCATTTTGTCGTCAAGGGGAGTATGAAGGTCTGGAAAAGAAGTTGAGCGATAAAATACTAAGACCTGATTTTGCACCAGAAACATTTACTCATGTTTTAGAAAAATCAGGTGCAACTACTATTGGGGCTAGAAAGTTTTTACTTGCAGTGAATTTTAATCTAAATACTGATTCTGTTACACTGGCTAATGAAATAGCTGTACGTGTTAGAGAAAAGGGTCGCAAGGCTCTAGATGAGCAAGCTATGCCTGTTAAAGATAAGGATGGTAAACAAGTCTGGATAGCCGGAAGATTAAAGGCATGTAAAGCAATAGCATGGTATATAGAAGAATATTCTTTTGCCCAAGTATCTATGAATATAACAGATATAGATGTTTGTAAGCTATATATGGCATATGAGGAGGTGAAAAAAGAAGCGGCAGCGAGAAACTTGCAGGTGAGGGGAACAGAGATTATAGGTTTAGTCCCTAAGCAGGTATTGCTTGATGTCGCTGGCTATATACTCAGCGAATCCATTTCTTTATCTGATCATTCATATGATGAGAGAGACCTAATACAGCTTGCTTCAGAATATTTAAATCTTTCAGATATTAGTCCTTTTAATATTGAAGAGAGAGTTCTGGAATATCTTATGTGATAGATCTCTTAGTAATATTTATAGTTCTATATTTTAAGTAGAATATTGTTTTACTAGAATTCCACTATAACTTTATTGCAATTATACATATATCCTATAACTAGAAAACTTAGTTATAGGATATATTTCATTAAATATTTATAGAAAGATACTGTGTTACAAAATTATATTAGTCAGCTGCATGATATGATGAACGTACCAAAGGACCGCTGACTACTTTTGTGAAGCCCATATCTTCTGCAATCCATTTGAATCCAATAAATTTTTTAGGTTCTATATATTCAGCTACTGGGTAGTGCCTATGGCTTGGTTGAAGATATTGACCTATTGTCAGGCTTTTACAGCCTGTATTAACAATGTCTCTCATTGTCTGCACAAGTTCTTCTTTACTTTCACCTAGTCCTACCATAATGCCTGTTTTAGCGACAAAGCCTTTAGATGCAATATATTGTAGTACCTCTAGACTGCGTTCGTAAGTTGCAACACTTCTTACCATTGGGGTAAGTCTTCTAACTGTTTCCATATTGTGTCCTACAACATCTGGTTTAGCACTGAGTACAATGTCTATGAGTTCTTTTTTACCTAGAAAATCAGGTATAAGTACTTCAATCTTGGTATTAGGGTTGGAATTTCTAATAGCCTCAATTGTTTTTTTCCAGTGTTCTGCCCCTCCGTCTTTAAGGTCGTCCCTATCCACAGAAGTGATTACGGCATATTTAAGATTTAGTTCTGATATTGATTTTGCTACTTTTAATGGCTCAAAGATGTCTAATTGTTCAGGTCTTCCGCTTTGCGTATTGCAAAATTTACAGGACCTCGTACATACATTACCACCAATCATAAAAGTTGCAGTGCCATCTTCCCAGCATTCAGCCCTGTTGGGACATAGTCCGCTACTACATATAGTGTGTAAGCCCTTTTCTTCTATTATCTTACTAGTATCGCTGAATTGTCTTTTTGTCGCAAGACTTACTCTTAACCAGTCTGGTTTTCTTACGTGAGCTTTTCTTTCTTTCTTCTCTTTAATTGTTTCCATTCTTTAGATGAACTTTAAGCACTTATTGCGAATATATAACAAAAAATCTTAAAATTATAAACTTTTTAAATAAGAGTTATAGATATACTTATATGTCTTTTGGTTGATAATGTTATCAAAAAGTCTAGGTATCCTATGTTGTATAGGAAGTACTTATATTATGAAATAAATTGATTATAAAGCTAGAGTAGTTATAACAAAGTCTTATATTTGTTAATAATACTATAAAAAATATATATGAAAAAAATTGTAAAACTTTTATTACTTGTAATCTTTGTATTGATACTTATATCTGCCACTGGAATATGTCTGCTTTGGCATGATGAAATAGCCACATTATCAAGTCTAAAGGTGCTTAGACATAGGAATGATTCTCGTTTAGAAGGAGATGTTTATGAGATACATGTTAAGGGCTCTTATTATTTTGATAAGTTTTTGGAGCAAGGTGGGGTGAAAAATGATAAGGAGTTAATCTCTTTCCTAACCTCTAATATTACTAAGGGTTTATTAAAAATGGATATAAAAGAGTCGAGTATCTCTTGTTCTGCATTTACAGCAAAAACTAAGGAAGGTAAACGACTTTTTGGAAGGAATTATGATTTGAGTAAAACTAATTCATGTATAGTTTATACAGCACCTGAAGATGGACGATACGCAACAATCACATCTGTTGATTTGAAATTCTTAGGCATAGATACAGATAAGGGAATACGTAATTTTAAGGATAAATTAGCCTTGTTATCAGCTACTTATGCACCTTTAGATGGTATTAATAGTGCGGGCTTGTCTTGTGGTATTTTTATGAGTTATCAAGGTGAAGATAAAAAAGTTGTAGCAACTAATCAGAATACAGACAATCTGGATATAACTTCTACGACAATGCTTAGATTGATATTGGACTATGCTGCTAACATTGAAGAGGCTGTGGCCTTAGTCTCACAATTAGATTTGCATGATTCGGCAAATACTTCATATCATTATATGATAGCAGATGCAAGTGGCAGGAGTGCTATTCTGGAATGGGTAAATGGTACTGATCATACAGATACTGATGGATCGAAAAGGAAGCTGATAGTTACTTATAACGACTTAGATGATAATATTGGAGAAAGGGAGGCTGCTGCTGATTATCAGTGGATAACAAATTTTATAATACAGCCAGATTATTATGAGAAGCTTGATGAAAGATCAGGGTATGACAGATATGAAAGATTATATCAGGATTTATCTAATATAAGTGGAGTTGTAGAAGATGAAAAAGAGGCCATGTCTATACTTGCAAATGTTGGTAGGAGATCTTGGAATAATAAGGATGCTAACACTTGTACTGTTCATAGTGTGGTTTATAATCTTAGTGATAAGACAGCTTTATGGGTGTCAAATGAAAATTTTGATGATAAAAGTGCTTATTTTAATTTGTCTTTTAAGAAATAAAATCATATAATTGAGTATGAAAAAAATAATATTAGCTAGCACTTCAACAGTGTATGGTAGTGGATATTTAGAATATATACTACCCGAATTAAAAAGAATGTTTACAGGCATTTCTCAAATAGTCTTTATACCTTATGCAAGACCAAATGGTATGAGTTATGATGAGTATACTAATAATGCTGCTGAGGCTTTTTCAAAGATAGGTATAACTGTAAAGGGTATACATGCTTTTGACAATGCTGTGAATGCAGTTAGAGATGCACAGGCAATTTTTGTTGGAGGAGGTAATACCTTTCTCTTAGTTAAAACTTTATATGAGAATGGGCTTGTTAAAGTGATAAAAGAAGTTGTTGATAGAGGAACTGTTTATTTTGGAACTAGTGCAGGAAGCAATGTGGGAGGACTTACAATGCAGACTACCAATGATATGCCCATAGTTTATCCACCTAGTTTTGAGA
Source organism: Candidatus Cryptobacteroides sp. (assembly GCA_029257745.1). GTDB lineage: Bacteria > Bacteroidota > Bacteroidia > Bacteroidales > UBA932 > Cryptobacteroides. Next base: position 9,240 of record JARIAS010000044.1, read on the forward strand.
CAATTGGTCTCGTTCCTTTTAATCTTAACCCTCATTACCTTGACCCAATTGAAGGCTCTACACATATGGGAGAGACACGTCAGAGGAGGATATATGAGTTTCATACTCAAAATGATATTCCTGTTGTAGGTCTTAGGGAAGGTTCTTGGATAGAGGTTCTTGACGATAAGATTACTTTAAGAGGGGAACTTAGTGCAAGGATTTTTAAACAAGCTCAAGAGCCATTTGAAATAGCCAGTGGTTCAGATATTTTAGAAAGTCTTAAATAGTTTGATAATAAATTTGTATTTGAGATTATGTTACCTTGATAAAGATAGGTGTTAGGTATAATAATACTAGGTTTATAGTAATTTATCTTTGTTGAGGATAATGATGATTATGTCTATAATATTTGTAATATTATAGGCATTTTTATTGCAATATGTTAATATTTTCCCTAAATTCGGAATAATTTAAAAGCTATGTATAGCATTTAAATATAATACTCAATATGGTATTATAATAGACTGATAACTAATATATTATGGATATGTTATACGATACAGATTTTATGGCTTCAGATTATAGCCAGTTTGATATTTTTAAGAAAAATTCTAAAGAGCTGACAAGGGAAGATATTATAAGATATGTGCAGGCTAGGCATATACGTATGGTAAATTTTATGTATACGGCTGAGGATGGAAGACTTAAGACCTTAAATTTTGTAATTAATGATGAGGATTACTTGAAGACTATACTGACATTTGGTGAGCGTGTAGATGGCTCTAGCCTATTCCCATCATATGTTGAAGCTGGCAATAGTGATTTATATGTAATGCCTAGATATGAAACAGCTTTTTTAGATCCATTTAGTGAAATAGATACTCTCTGTTTTTTATGTACATTTTTTGATAAGAATGGTGATTTTTTTGCAGCAGCTCCTCAAAGAATATTACATAAGGCAGCAAGAACTTTTAAAGAGCGTTGCCATATGGACTTTGAGGCTATGGCAGAGTTAGAATATTATGTCATAGATGAGGCTAATGGGCTTTATCCTGCAACAGATCAAAGAGGCTATCATGAGTCGGCACCTTATGCAAAATTGAATGAATTTCGTAAGGAGTGTATGCTAATATTAGCCAATCTAGGAGCATCTATAAAATATGGCCATTCAGAAGTAGGCAATTTTAGCTTAAATGGAAAAATATATGAGCAGAATGAAATAGAGTTTTTGCCTTGTCCTGTTGAAAGTGCAGCAGAGCAAGTAACATTGGCAAAATGGGTGATACGTAATCTTGCATATAAATATGGATTAAATGTTACCTTTGCACCAAAAATTACTGAGGGAAAGGCAGGCTCTGGAATGCACATACATATGCGTATAATGAAGGAGGGACAAAATATGTTAGTAAATGCTGACGGCTCTTTATCTGATATAGCACATAAGGCTATTGCAGGTATGATGGATTTAGCCGCATCAATTACTGCCTTTGGAAATAGGAATCCTACTTCATATTTACGTTTGGTACCTCATCAAGAGGCTCCTACTAATATATGTTGGGGAGATCGTAATCGTTCTGTATTGCTTAGAGTACCTCTTGGTTGGACAAACAGTGGTGATATGTGTGTTAAGGCTAATCCGCAGCAGGAAGGAACTAATATCTCAGCACGAAATAAACAGACTATCGAGATGCGTTCTCCTGATTGTTCTGCAGACATATATCTCTTATTAGCAGGACTTTGCGTTGCTTGTAGACATGGATTGGAGATGGATGCTGCCTTAGATTTTGCTGCTAAGACCTATGTTGATGGCGATATTCACAGTGCAGAGAATAAGGCAAAACTAGACTCTTTGGAGCAGTTGCCAGCTTCTTGTGTCGCTTCTGCACAGTGTCTTGATAAGCAGAGAGGGGAGTATGAGAGATATGAGGTCTTCTCTAAACGTGCTATTGATGGTATAATTGCAAAACTGTCTTCATTTCAAGACGATAAACTTAGGGAGAAACTATCAAATAAAGACTATGTTTTAGATTTGGTAGAAAAGTATTTTCACGTATAATTTCAATTTATTTATATGGGTATCTGGGATTTATTGTCAACATGGTATTTTTGGCTGATATTATCTTTTTTATTATTGATATTTGAGGTATTTACTTTAGGCTTTTTACTTGCTTGTTTTTCTTTTGGTGCATTGTTAGCAGTCATACCTGCTCTTATTGGGCTTGATGCTACATGGTCTATGTTAGTTTTTGCAATAGCTTCTATTGCGTCTATTTTATTCCTTAGACCCTTGATATTAAAAGTTACCAATAAGTCAAATGTTAAGATAGGTATGGAAGCTATGATTGGTCGTAAGGTAAAAGTTAGGGAAAGCATAAATAATCTTGAAAATCAAGGAACTGTATCTGTAAATGGTGAGGTGTGGAATGCTAGGAGTATAGATGATACTGTATTAATTCCCGCAGGTTCAATAGTAGAGATAGTCTCATATGAGAGTATAGAATTAAAGGTAAAAATGTTAAATTAAAAAAATATAGTTATGCCGATTGATGTTAATATTACTTATGTAATTTTATTTTTAGTTGTTATTTTTATTATAGTCCTCATATCTAAGGGATTAAAGATAGTACAACAATCTCAAACAATGATAATAGAACGTTTGGGTAAGTACCATAGTCAGTTAAGCTCTGGTATAAATTTTATTATTCCTTTGGTAGATAAGCCACGTCCAATACGTTGGAGATTTACAAGAACTGCAGTTACTGGTCAAGTCTATGTAGTCTTCAGTGATATGCAGACTATAGACTTGCGTGAGACAGTATATGATTTTCCAAGTCAAAGCGTTATTACAAAAGATAATGTTGTAACAGAGATTAATGCAATGATATATTTTCAAGTAGTGGATCCTGTTAGGGCTGTATATGAGATACAGAATCTTCCAGATGCTATCGAAAAACTTACTCAAACATCTCTTAGAAATATTATTGGTGAGATGGACTTAGATGAAACATTAACAAGTCGTGACACAATTAATAATAAGTTGAGAGTAATCTTGGATGAAGCTACTAATAAATGGGGTGTAAAGGTAAATAGGGTTGAGTTACAGGATATTAATCCTCCTAGGGATATTCGTGATGCTATGGAGAAGCAGATGAGGGCTGAACGTGATAAGAGGGCAAAGATACTTGATGCAGAGGGTGAAAAAGAATCACTTATCAGACAATCTGAAGGACGTATGAAAGAGTCTATTAATCATGCAGAAGGAGAACGTCAAGCCAGAGTATTAAGGGCAAAGGCAGAAGCAGAAGCTAAAATATTAGCTGCTGAGGCTGATTCTGAAGCGATTAGAAAGATAACTCAGGCTATTGGTGCAAGTGGTGCCGACCCTGTACAATATATAGTAGCAGTACGTTATCTAGAGACTCTTAAGGAGATGACTTCAGGAAAGGATAATAAGACAATATATCTTCCTTATGAGGCTAGTGGGGTCTTAAGTAGTCTTGGAGGTATAAAAGATTTACTTAAAAATAAATAAAAAGAACTACTAAATAATTAAAGAGGCTAGTCATTGTTCTAGCCTCTTTTGTATAATAGTCTTATCCAAAAGACTCTGTTCAAATTTTGTATAAAAGAAAACAGTCTTTAGTATTAAGTTTTTTCTTATATATAGTATTGAGTTGCCAAAAATAATGGCACTAAAAAATCAAAGAGTCTGGTATCTCGCTAGCCTTTTTTGTATAATGGGCCTATTCAAAATAGGCAGTGTCTAAAATTTTGTATAAAGGAAAATAGTCTTTAGTATTAAGTTTTCTTATATATAGTATACAGTTTCCAAAAATAATGGCATCAAATAACAAATGGGCTAGTACAATACTAGCCCATTTGTTATAATAGAATATATTAAATATAATTAATCTTCTTTGTTCTCAGATTTATGACGTCTGTCGTCCCTTCTGAATTCTCTGCGATTATTGTTTCTATCACCTCTATCCCTATTATTAGGTCTTGGTCTACGTTCAGGTTCTACATAACCTTCAGGTTTTTCTAGTAGAGCTTTGATAGAAAGTCTAAGTTTTCCTGACTTTTCATCAATTTCAAGAAGCTTAACATCTACTTCATCTCCTACTGCAAGTACATCTGCAACATTCTCAGTCTTTTGCCAAGCTATTTCAGATACATGTACTAAGCCTTCTTTGCCAGGAAGAATTTCTACAAATGCACCAAAATCAAGGATAGAAACAACTTTACCATGATATACAGCCCCAAGTTCAGGAACAGCACATATGCCATTTATCCATGCAAGAGCCTTGTCCATAGACTCCTTGTCTGTACCAAAAATATCTACAACACCTTCGTTGTTTTCTTCAGTGATAGTTATAGTTGTTCCAGTTTCTTTTTGTATCTTTTGAATTGTCTCACCACCTTTGCCTATGATAGCTCCAATAAAGTCTGATGCAACTCTAATCTGTACTATACGAGGAACAAAGTCTTTGTAATCTTCTCTTGGTTCGCTCATGCACTTCATCATCTCACCCATTATGTGCATTCTGCCTTCATGGGCTTGTTGAAGAGCCTTAGCAAGAACCTCATAAGATAGACCATCAACCTTTATATCCATTTGTGTAGCAGTGATACCATCTTTAGTACCAGCTACTTTGAAGTCCATATCTCCTAAATGATCCTCATCTCCAAGTATGTCTGTTAGTATGGCGTAGCGACTATTAGGATCTTTAGCATCAGTGATTAGTCCCATAGCAACTCCTGCAACAGGTTTCTTAATTTTAACACCTGCATCCATTAAGGCTAAACAACCTCCACATATAGATGCCTGTGAAGATGAACCATTAGACTCAAGAATTTCAGAAACAAGTCTTATGGCATAAGGATTCTCAGGAGCAAGTGGAACTACAGGCTTTAATGCCCTCATTGCAAGATTGCCATGTCCAATTTCACGTCTTCCCACACCTCTACTAGCTCTTGCATCTCCTGTTGAGAAAGGAGGAAAATTATAATGTAGTACAAATTGTTGGCTTTCCTCTATAAGTACTTCATCCATTTCCTTCATATCTAACTTTGTTCCCAAAGTTACAGCTGCTAGTGATTGAGTTTCTCCACGAGTGAAAATTGCAGAACCATGGGCATAAGGAAGTGTACCAACTTCACACCAAATAGGTCTTACCTCTCTGGTATTACGTCCATCAACTCTTATTCCTTCATCAAGGATTAGGTTGCGAAGAGCCTCTCTTTCCTCATTGTGGAAGTATCTGTCTATAATAAAGGCTTTTTCAGTCTGCTCTTCTTCTGTTAAAGTAGCGATAAAGTCTGCTTTAATCTGAGCAAAGCCTTCTTGTCTTTCCTGTTTAGTCTTACCAGCCTTTGCAAGTGCATAGCATTTGTCATAGCAAAAAGCATGTAATTTTTCTTTAAGTTCCTCATCTTCAATATCATGAGGATAGTCTCTCTTAACATCCTTGCCTAATTCTTTATTTAATTCCACTTGAACAAGGCAGTGTTTTTTTATCTCTTCATGGGCAAACTTGATTGCATTTAGCATTACCTCTTCGCTTACCTCATTCATCTCACCTTCAACCATCATGATATTATCATGGGTAGCAGCTACCATAAGGTCAAGGTCTGCTTCAGGCATTTCAGAGAAATTAGGATTTATTTTAAATTCTCCATTTATCCTAGCAACTCTTACTTCAGAGATAGGTCCTAGGAAAGGAAGATCTGTACAAGCCAATGCAGCTGAGGCTGCAAGACCTGCTAGAGCATCAGGTTGTATATCTTTTTCTGCAGAAATAAGCCATACATTTACAAAAACAGCAAGATGAAAATCTTCAGGGAAAAGTGGCCTTAAAGCTCTATCAATAAGTCTTGAAACGAGTATCTCATAGTCAGATGCCTTACCCTCTCTTTTCATAAAACCACCAGGAAATCTTCCTGCAGAGTAAAACTTCTCTTTATAATCTACTTGTAGAGGAAGAAAATCTGTACCTTCTACAGATTCTTTTGCACAGGTTACAGTGGCTAATAACATCGTGCCACCCATTTTAACGACAGCTGAACCATCAGCTTGCTTGGCAATTTTGCCTGTCTCAATCTCAATTATCCTACCATCTGATAATTGGATCTGTTTGTTAATAATTTTCATTAATTCCGTTCTTTCTTTATTCCGCAATTTATACAAAAAAAGGGAAAGTTCCGATAGGAACAATCCCCCATTTTCCTATTTGGTCGTTTATCGACGTAGACCTAATTCCTTGATGATATTTCTGTATCTCTCGATGTCTATCTTCTGAAGGTAATCCAAAAGGCGACGTCTTTTACCTACAAGGCGAAGAAGTGAACGACGAGTAACAACGTCTTTTTTGTTCTTCTTTAAGTGCTCTGTAAGGTGAGCGATACGGTAGGAAAATAAAGCAACTTGACTCTCTGGTGAGCCGGTGTCAGTATTAGACTTTCCGTACTTCGCGAAAATCTCTTGCTTTTTGTCAGCTAGTAAATATTCAGCCATTTTGCAAAAAATTTAATAATTGTTAATAATTGTTCACCAAAACATTTGGTAAATCATACAAAGATAAATATTTATTATTAGAAAACAAGCTAATAAACTGTATTTTTATTTTAAACATTTAAATTAGTAGGCGACTATCTAGTAAGTTCATTCAACAGCACTTGATAGTGCAACTTAATTTCTTCATCATGAGATTTTTTTATAGCCTTTTCAAGTAAATCCTTTGTCTTTCTTGCATATAGGAAGGCATAGTCAAGACTCTTGTTTACAGATTGTAGCCACATTTCATTTGCACTTCCATAGCCTTCACCAAAGCCTAAGGCATTAAGCTCTTTTTTGAGATGCTCTTTGTCATAGCTATCTTGTATATAACAAAAATCTAATTTTGGCTTTTGAGTGTTTGGCATTTGAAGAAAAATATCTCCAGATTCTGAAGCTACGGCTTTAACACCAGACTTTAAGAATTTTACGAAGTAAGTCTGCAAGCTTTTTTCAGCCTCTGTAAGATTTTCTTTATTAGCTAATGTTTTGTTAAATACTGAGTTGTAGACATCTTCTAGATATTCTAGAGGGGAATAAGTACTTGAGTCAAGATAGTGAGTCATTGAAACTTTAGAAAGTCTTGTGACAGCCATAATCTGTACATTTTTAGCCAATGTCGATATTAATCTTTCCTGTGTCTTAAAATTGCTTACAAGAGCTTCATTTTCCAACTTATGAAAATTTTTTGCCTGTTCCACTAGCCATAGAGTAGAGGATTTTTGTCTTTCTTTGCTTACCACCTTGTATCTATCAAGTTGAGAACTTTCACTAGTCGGATATAGGTATACGCCACCAATATTCATAGCTACATGATCCATAAACATATATGCCTGATAAGCTATCTGTGTGTATAGGGCTTCTTGACGCTCTGTGTCATCGCTTATCCACTCACCAAGATGTTTTAAGATAAATCTTAAATTCCTAAGACCTAGTTCAGATGATTTTTGAGGGTCATCTCCAAGGTCTTCTTCAACAGCAGAGGGATCGTATCTAAGATCTCCAAATTGTTGAGTACCATATCTATAATCTTTATTCCCAGCATATGACTCTAGGAGATTAAATAGCTCTTTAGCTTCAGCAATGCTGTTATTATGTAGTTTAGGAAAATATTTGTAGTTCCATTCAATAAGTAGATAGTCATATTGACCTAAGAACGGAGGTGTTAGACTTACCCCTTTATCTTCTACCTGTGCTACATAGTTATTTCTAGCATAATCCATTATGGAGGGAGTAGTTCCATTTTTCTTCGTAAAGCTTACTGAACGCAATGAATCAGTAGGGAAGGCCGATGAAGCTGCCATATTGTGCATGAAGCCAAGAGTATGTCCTATCTCATGAGCAATAACATAGGATAATGAATTTGCAAATTGTTCATAAGGTATATCTTTTTGTCTCATCTGCTCATCTAATTGTGCAGTTTGTATAAATCTCCAATCTCTTATAATATTTACAACATTGGCATATACTGATACAGAAGCATTTATAATTTCTCCTGTGCGAGGATCTACCCAAGATGGTCCCATTGCATTTTCTTCCTTAGAAGGTATATATCTGATACAATTGTATTTTAAATTGTCAGGATCAAAGTCTGCATCATTTTTAGGAAAGTCCTTGACAGATATAACATTCTTAAAGCCAATCTTTTCAAAAGCTTTGTTCCACCTGCAAATGCCATCTCTTAGAGGCTGCTTCCATGTTTCAGGGAAAAGAGTATCTAAATAAAATACAATAGGCTTTTTTACTTCACTTAATTCTCCTTTTGTAAAGGCAATACTATCTTTAGGCTCAAGTCTCCATCTTTTTGCAAAAGCGATATTTTCAATATTATTGTTGTCAGGATTGAGCCATCTGGCATTGCTTTGGAATATGCCAATGCGATTATCTGATATTCTAGGGCTCATTGGCTCCTGTGGTAAATATAATAAGGTATATGTCTTGCTAAGAGTTAATGGATAATTATCCTTGATAAGCTTACCACCTCTGTTAGAGATGCTTACATTGAAGCTTTTTTCCACACAAATGCTAGCATTATCTTCAAAGGATTTAATTTTTGTAATTCTTGTAAGATTCTCTTTTGGGTTCGACCTTATAACAAATGATGAATTAGCACTCGCTAAAGAAGGGAAAATCTTATTTTCGCTTAGAAAAAAACTAGAGGCATCAAATACAATAGCAGTTGAGTCTGTATTGTAAGTACTTATACTAAAACTATGGTTACTTGCATTATTATAATGCTTTTCAGTGAAGATAAGCTTTTTTAAGTCCTTATCATATATAGCACTATTTAGTTGTTCAAGTATAATTTTCTCATCTTTTTTAACAAAGCGAATGGCTATGGGATCATTATTCTTAAAGCCTATCGTGCCTATATTAGGATTAGTGATGCTAGTAAGGGTTGAAGCTAATAGTAAGTCCTTGCCTAATAGGGATATAGGCATCTCTATATATAATTTGCCCTCAGTCTTGTATAGAGATAAGAACTTGCTTTTTGCAGAGTCAATTTTATGATCTTCAAGAAGCTTTTCATATTTTGACTTGCTTGTTTTTTTGTTTGCTACTTCTGTTTTATGTCTCTTTTTCCAGAATTTATACCATTGGGCATTCATGCTAGTAGGTATAAATAGAAGAGATATAAATAGGTATATAAAATATTTCTTTGCCATAGTTCTAAAGCGTCTTATCGTCCTTATTCAATAGTAATTTTACTTTATAAAGCAGTAGCTGATAATGAGCTTTTATATCATCAGTTTTACTGTGCTTAATAGCCTTTTCTAACTCAGGCTCTAATTTTAGAAGAAGTCCGTATATGTAAACAGATGATTTATCAACCATTGCAGGTGATATATTAGGTGCTAAATCTTGGCTAGCCTGACTAGCCTCCATGTTGCTTATATATTCTTTAAGTTGTGATGGTATATAGCCAAATTTATTCATACTCTCCCAATATAATTTGTATATAGTAAGATTATTTTTACTACTATTAGGGGCTTTAGCACTTCCTTTTATACTCATTTGAGCTAATGAAATAAAGTACTTTTGTAAAAGCATTTCTGCGTCATTTGGCTTTTTACCTGTTTTCAGACTGTTAAAAATGATATCATAACTATCATTAAAATAGTCTTTCTGAGAATAGGATTTAGGATCTAAATATGAACTTACAGCCACTTTAAATCTCCTCGAAAAGAAGTCTTTAGATATGTATTCAAGTAGTTGGTCAAAATAACTGACTCTCATAAAACTCTTTCTCTCAAGATTTCTGTTTGCAAAGCTTTGGAAATTGATAATATGTTTAAGACTCCATTTAAGAGCCTTTCTTTGGCTTTGCGTATCTAATACTTTAAATGTGTTTTTAGTATTATTCGGACTACTCTCATATAGGTACATGCCACCTATCATATTCATAACATTTCCTAAATATTTGTAGTACTGCTGAGCTAGTTGTAGATAGAGCTTATTTTTTAACCTACTATCTTCGTCATTGCTTATCCACTTATCTAGATTCTTTGTTATATTATTAAGGTTTTTGATACCATAATCACTACTTTTTATAGGATTATTGCCAAGATCCTCTGCTATTACGCTTGGGTCATATATATTACCCATTTGATTTGGGGCAAAGCGATATAATGGATTATTTTCTTTACTACTTACAAGACTGTCAAGTTTTGACTTAATCTCCTCTTCTGTATACCTATCTTTAGGAAAGTATGAATAATTCCATTGTATAGCATAGTAGTCATATACTCCTAGATCGGTATTTGCTAGTTTAGCTCCTTTATCAGAACTTTGTGCTATGTAATTATATCTAGTATAATCCATAATAGATGGGGATAGTCCATTCCTTTTAGTGAATTCAGCTGATCTTAGTTTATCACTTTGATAAGCAGATGAAGATGCAAGATTTATTTCAAGTCCAAGGCATCTACCTACTTCGTGGGCTATAATAGCTCTTAGTGATTCATTAAGCAACTCTTTACTAAGATGATGACTTCTGACACTCTTGTCAATATTAGCAGTTTGTATAAATCTCCAGTCTCGTATTAGTTCTTCAATATTATTGTAGATAAAAATATTGGCGTTAAGTATTTCTCCCGTTTGTGGGTCATAGCTATATGAAGATCTTACATCTTGCGTAGAATTGGGTACATATCTTATGCTAGAGAATTTAATATTATCTGCATCAAAGTCTTCATTGTCAGGAAAGTCTGCTACTTGTATAGCATTTTTGAAACCTATTACTTCAAATGCCTTATTCCACATCAATACACCCTCTTTTACAGCCTCCTTCCATTTATTAGGAATAGCAGGATCTAGATAAAATATAATTGGTTTTTTAACTTCAGATATTTTATTTTCATTAAAGGCCTTTTCGTCTTTGGGTTCTATTCTCCATCTATGAGCATAGGATATTGCCTTAATGCTTTCATAGTTTTTTGGTATAACAACTTTATTACTACTGCTTATACCAACTCGTGGATCAGATATTCTTGCAGGCATTTGCTCTTCATTCATTTGTGCAAGATTGAAACTTGCTTCGATAGACACAGGAGCATTAGTTGCGATAGGTATAATCCCCATAATACTTGCTGAAACAAGATATGTCATATCTGTTTTCACCATAATATTATCATCATAAGCTTTTATACTCTTAACAAAATTAAGATCTGATTTTGCACTAGCAGACAAGCTATACATGTCTACGTTTTTTGGAATAAGAGGTAAAAGCCTATTGTCTTTAGCAACAAATGAAGAAAAGTCAAAGACTATTGCAGTACTATCATTGTTATAAGCTAATATATTGAATGAGGTAATGTTAGGATCTGCATAGTTGAGGTCTATTGACTTGTTTATTCTATCCTGAGTTTTATCATATACTAGAGTATTAGTTATGTTTTGCATAACTACACTACTATCCTTTATATTAAATTTTATAAACAATGGATTTTCATTCCTGCTACCTACGCTTAAAACAGTCGCATCTGATACAGACGAAATAGAGGCACTAAGAAGCATTTTTTTATTTAGTCTCTCTAAAGGGAGTTCAAGATATACCTTAGAGTCTATTTTGTACAGACTTGCAAATTTTCCTTTAGCAACATCATATTTTTTACCTTTAAAGAGTTTATCATACTTAGTTTCTTTTTTGTTTTTCTTTACTTTAGATGAAGCAAAGCCAAAGAAATTACAACAAAGCATAAGTGATAAAGCAATACTTAATGCTCTTAGTACCTTGATTTTCATTTTGTTATACTTAATTATTGTTTTTTATATCCAATTTTTACAATTTTGTGCCCTATGTCTGTTACAGATATTAAGGAATTATCACTTGTATTGTATCTGTATAATTTCGCCATATTGTCGGACTCATTTACAGCTACATATAATTCTTGTCCATTTGGATTAATACACATATCAACAATCAGGCCATTTTCTCCACAAGTAATGCTTGGCACAGAAGGGTAGTTACCTTTTGATAAAATACTATATATGTATATTTTATTATTAGAACTGTAATACATTAGATTTTTGCTAGGGGCAACAGTCATCACAATATTTTCATTGAGGTCGGGGCTGTTAATCTCACCAAAATAATCTAAACTTTCAGGTATAAGTTTGGATTTACCATCTCTAAGATATTCGCTAAAGAAACCTGCATTAAAATATGCTGAATAATATTTCTTTGTTGTTTTATCGATAAAGAGGGCAGCAAAAGTAGTGCTACCTTCACCTGTCTGTCTAAGATAGAGTAATTCTTTATTAGTAAAGCTATTAGGGAATACCTCTACTAAGTCAGGAGTATTACTTCCAGGTCTCATTTCGCTTACTCTCAAGAAGTACATTTTGGAAGAATTATTATCAAAATATATTTCAAGATTCCTAGTACCTCCCGAATAGGTATAGTCAATACAATCTGCTAGAGAGTAATCTTCACCCATAATTTTTACAAATTTTTGATGTGAATCATATGGAGAAAATATGGCATACTTGTAAGGAATATCTTTTATTTTGTGCCCCACAATAGCATGAGCATGATCAGAAAAGCCAATGCCACCATCGTTTTTTATGAAGCTTATAGGACTTGTAATCTCTTCATCTATTTTACTCTGAACTAGCATAAGGTTAGAGTTGAGACGGTATATAGCATAAGGATTGCGGGTACTAATGTAAAGTTCTGCTTGTGGAATATAGCTGTTTACATATAAATAATCAGCTTGAGAACCTGCAGGGAAGTGATTTCCTGCCTCTTCTATTATATCTATTTGTATCTTCTTGGAAGGCGAGTTTATTGGAATATATGATATAACAGGTATATCTTTTTGTCCTAAAACTATAAGTCCTTCAGCTATTGAGTACAATACATTTACCTTAAATTCTTTGAATATAATGTCGTCATCATTACTAACCTTAAGTCTAGCCTTAAAAGTACCAAAGTCGTTAAATGTATATCTTAAATCTTTTTCTTTAGATATTTCTTTACCTTCTAGCTCCCATGAATAGCTAAGTTCTTTATTTAAAGGCTTTTGAGTAATACTTGGGGCAATAATCTCAAGCATATCCCCCCTATTAATAGTGTATTCATCTTCTAATTCGCTATCAAAAGATAAGGCTGCAATACATTTATTAGCACGATGTGATTTATCTTTGATGCAAGCTACCATGCTACTAATAACTAGTAATATACTGATATATATAAATATTTTTTTCATAATTTAAACTTTAATCTTCTACGGTAATACCATATTCTGGATGTTCATCAAAATAGTTCTTTACTTTTTGTCTTATTAATAAGAATCCTGTAAAATCTCCTAAGGAAGCATTAAACTTATTAATATCATAATCAAAGAAAGACAGGTACTTTAAGTAAAGTATGCGTGAAAACTCTCCTTGTTTGTAATATGGAAGCCATAGATCCCACCACATAGGTTTTTCTAAATAGTCATTATACTTTATATGAATTCTATTTGCCAAACCTTGAGCAACCTTTACATCTTTACTGTCAATAAGTTCTAATACAAGCTCCATGTCTCCTTCCTTGTCAGTTGCAAGTCCCTTACGTATAAGTTCTACAGGGATATATGCTAGACTAGAGTCTTTTTTGAGAGTAATGCTCTTACTTTCAAGATTGAAATTTATACCTTCTTTTGCAGTGCTAAGTTCTTCATTGACCCTTACCGAAAATCTTAGGTCTTTATTAGATGTCATTCCTAGTATTTGTACTGGAACTTTAACTATGTTACTTTCAACATCTATCCATTTGGTTCCAAATGAATATGTTATAATAGTATCTGCCTGCTCATTTGTCCTGAAGTAAATACTGCTACCGCTATGGAAGTATCCATCTTTGCTATATTCTTTATCATAGCTTATAGCATTGCAAGATACTAGTATGATAGCTATGATTGCTAATAATATATTTTTCATAATCAGTCGTTTTATTGTTTGCTACCAAACTCTATCTGAGCCTCTGGTAGAGGTAATATAAATATATTGTCTGATGCTTCTATTGTCTTTGCACCAACGGCTGAGGTAAAAGGAATGTTGTACATTTTTAATGCATAGAATACCTGTCCTTCTCCTGGTAACTCTCTCATTCTTTCTCTAAGCATTTCTTTAATATAACTTTTTTTATCGTTTATTTTGTCTTCAGCAACATCTCCAAGTCCTCGGCTATGTCTTACCTCATTTAGTAATCTTATAGATTCTGTTTTGTCACTATCATATAGGCTTTCACTAAGGATATAATACATTTCAGGCAGACGAATTATAGATATGCCCCTAATTGGATTGCCCTTTGCTTCAGCCTCACTAAACAGGAATCTTGTAAATCTAATATCTTGATTATTATAGATATAGAAAAGATTGAAACGTAGGTCTGTACTTGTTGCTGTAAAGTCCTTTGTCTCATATATTGCTTCTATATCATCTCTGCCTTGAGTATAGTTTCCCAATCCTTGTGAGTCCAGAAATAAAGATACATATGTATCATTTAGAGCGGTAGTTTGTAAACCAAAAATAAGTTCCTTTTCACTTGGAAATCTATATACACGGGCATAATTATCTTTGTCTACTAACTTGAAATTGTCCTTGTTATCTATAATCATTTTGGCATATTTAGCAGCATTGCTATTGTCACTCATAGTATAGTATATCCTTGCTTTTAGTGCATATATTGCAAATTTATTTATGTGAGTGTATCGTTCACTAGTATATGCCTGACTAAAGTTATCTTCAATACTTCTGTTCCATATCATATTATCATTTTCCAAGAGCTTCTCTGCCTTATCTAAATCTTCTAATATCTTTTTATAGAAATCATCAAGATTGTAGTATGGTTTGTTGTTTAGATTATACTCTGTTGAATAAGGAAGCCCTGCCTGTTTAGAGCCTTGTATATATTTAGGACAAAATAGTCTTGCCATGTCAAAATGTATCATAGCTCTTGCACCATAGGCTTCAGCTAGTATAAGATTTTTATCAGCAAAATTTAAGTTATCATTTTCACAGTGCTCTATAATATTGTTAAAATATGAAATAGTCGTATATGCAGTTGAAAAGATCTGGTCTACTTTTGGACGTACTTTTTGGTCAAGATATTTGTATTGGCTTATTGTATAATCGTTATTTTCTACATTGTTATACATAAATAGCTGGCCTAGTTTATCTATAAAACCAAAGCTTAGATTTTCCCCATACAAGGCATTTAGTGCCATAGCTGCATAAGCTCCATTCATAGCATCTTTATAGCCCTGTGCATCTTTAAACATCTCTTGATCAACCAGAGTTCCCTGAGGTCTTACATCTAGATATTTATTGCAAGAATATAATATTGCAAGGAGGGATAATATTGTTATTGTATATATCTTTTTCATTGTATTATGTTTAGAATGAGAATCTTACATTAAATTCAAAACTTCTGGCGAAAGGATAACTAAGACCTCTTTCTCTTTTAACCGAAGAAAAGTAGAATAGGTCATTCATTAGAAATTCTAATCTTAATCTATTTAAACCTATAAATCTTAGTTGTTTTTCGTTAAAATCGTATGCAAGAGATATGCTTTTTAAGTCAATATAGTTCTCAATCTCAACAAAGCGACTTGTTTGTTGAGGTGTATCTGTATTGGATATGTTCTTATATCTTGCAATATCTCCACTTTTTTTCCATCGGTCATTTAGTACTCTTGCATCTGCATTGTACCTAGGATCGGCTCCTTCTACTCTGTCTGATAGTGTCTGGTTGTATATAGCTCCACCTAATGAGTAGGAAAATTGCATGTTGAATGAAAATTGCTTATATGTAAGATATGAACCAATTCTGCCATATGCAAAAGGATTAGTATCGCCGAATGTGACTTTGTCGTGGCTGTCATATATAAAACTATATGAGCCATCTTTTTTAATGTATACTTCTTGTCCTGTTATTGGGTCTATTCCTGCTGATGGAACTACTTTCATTGCTGTAAGTGATTGTCCTTCTTCGTATATAGGAAGAGGTGCCTTACCCCCTTTCTTGAGATTTTCCTCATTTTGCTTCTTTAAGGCATTACTTATATGCTTGATTTTATTTTGGTTATATGAATAGTTTACGGATAATGCCCAGTATAAGTCTTTTGTCATTATAGGGACTATACGGGTTTGAATCTCCATTCCCTTATTCTCGATAGCACCTATATTTTCTCTGGCAGTTGATACACCTACTGCTGGGGCCTTACTTACATTTAGTAGTAGATTAT
The DNA here is from genome assembly GCA_029257745.1 of Candidatus Cryptobacteroides sp. GTDB lineage: Bacteria > Bacteroidota > Bacteroidia > Bacteroidales > UBA932 > Cryptobacteroides. The sequence continues at coordinate 25,509 of JARIAS010000044.1, forward strand.
CAGTGTTCTTCATATAGAAATCTAGTGTAAGATCCAGTCTGTTTTTAAGTATATTCAGATCTAAACCAATATTACTATTTAGTGTCCTTTCCCATTTAAGGTCTGGATTACCAATAGTTATAGGAACAGCACCTACGCCTGAACCATAATTGTATCTTGATTCGTATCTATATGTAGTAAGAGCTTGATATGGGGAGAAGCCTACATTTCCCAAGTAACCTATACTTGCACGTAGTTTCATTGTTGATATTTCAAGGTCTTTTAAAAACTCCTCATTATGAATATTCCAACCTAAACCAAAACTCCAGAATGGAGAGAATCTCTTATTCTTTCCAAATTTAGATGAACCCTCATATCTGTATATTACATCAAAAAAGTATTTGCTATCATATATGGTATTCGCATTTATGAAAAATCCAACAGACCTGTCTATTTGGTCTGAACCACTAGGTCTGCTACCTGCTTGGAAGCCATTTGCAAAGGCAGGGTGAGATAGTTTGTCAGAAAAGTAACCTACTGATGTATATGAACTTCCATCTGCTGTTGTTGCATCTACGTTGCTACCTGCTGTAAGACTCAAATAAGCTTTTTGGAAGAAGGTTTTGTTATATGAAAACATAAGTTTTCCAGAATAATTTAAACTTTCATCAAAGTTTTCTCTTAAAGAGCCTCTCTGTTTAAGATCTCTTTTATTTAATTCTTCTTTAGATAGGGGAGAGGTAAAACGTCTGCTTTTTAGTTTGTATTTTATAAAAGAAAAAGAGGCATTTAGTCTTAACGAAGGTAAGAACCAATATTGGAAGTCTGTGTTGTTCATAAAGTTAAAATCTTCACTTTTAAAGAAACTACCTAGGCTTGCCTCATATAAAGGGTTATCACTTCTATAAGATAGCATACGTTTTAGTTCTCCATTATTATCGTAAGGACTATCGTAAGGATTAAGTTTGGTATATTGTGAAAAGTCACCATATGGAGAATCTTGAGAGTTAATTATATTGAGTGTAGATGAATTGGAAATATTCATCTTATTTGCAATGTAGTATGATAGTTTGTAGTAAGAGGATATACGTTCTCTTCTAGAACCTTTCATGACTCCATTGTCATCTCCATATCTTAGTCCTACTGTATATCTTGCATAGTCATCTCCACCATCTATACTGATGTTGTGATTGTGAGAAAGACCATTACGTAGAGGCTTAGCAAGCCAATCAGTATTTAATCCTTTATTTACAAGTCTTAGTTTTTCAGCATATTGTTTGTCTAGCCTGTATTGTTCATCTAGATTATCATTACTATATAGTCCTGCAAGGCGTTCATAGTTCAGTTTTTCCTTTGCATTTAATAAATGATATTCGCTAAGGTCGGGCATTGAGACCCTCATAGTACCACTATAATTAAACTTTAATTTACCTCCTTTTAATGTCTTTGTAGTTATTACAATGACACCCGCAGATGCTTTTGCTCCATATAGGGCAGATGCTGAAGCATCTTTTAATACTGTAACAGCCTCTATATCATTTAGATCCATATCGTAAATATAGTCTACTGGAACAATAGAACCATCTACAACAAATATGGGCAGATTCGCAGCACCTTCGAAACTTGACCTACCCCTTATGGTAATATCTGGTCTAGAGTTAGGGTCTGAACCTGTGCTATTGTCAGGAGCAATCTGCATACCAGGGACAAAGGCTTGTATGCTTTCAAGAGCATTTTTTGTTCCGGCAGATAAAAGTTGCTTACTGTCAATAGTTGTTTGCGAACCTGTAAAACTATTTTTGCTCTTTGGCATAAATCCTGTCACAATAGCATCTCCTAGACTATTGCTGTCCTGCTCTAGTACGATTTTATAGTATTTGCCATTTTCAAGGATCATCTTTTTTGTCTTAAATCCTACGTATGAGATTTCTACTTCTAGTTTTGATTCCTTTGTTTGTATAGATATATTTCCATCAAGGTCACTTATATATCCTGTTTTTTGTTTCTTTAAGAGGACATTTACGCCAATTAAAGGGACGTTGTTATTGTCTACAATTGTTGCTTTTATCTCTCCTTTTTTCACCTGTATCTGTTGAGCAGATACTATTACCCCATTATTTATCGCAAATAATAATGGTGAAGTGAGTAGTGAGATAAGTGCAAGTGTTAATGTCTTGTAGAAAGATTTTAATAATTCTTGCAATCTCATGTTGATATTTATTAGTTAATGAAAAGTATGATGTGCTTAGAAAAAGCAAATCTTGTACAATGTAATAAAAAAAACGCTAAAAACCAAAAAAAGTTTATGTTTTTTTCAACATAAACTTTTAATAACTAGATATTTATAAATATTATATTTTATATTTACATGGTTTTTATATCAAATTCTGCACAGCAACATATTTGACTACCGTCTTGAGAATTAATTGCTGTAAATTTTACATACTTAGCTTTTACGATATTTTTTCCCTTACTTAATACTATGGTATTTAATCTCTTAGATCGAGGGAAGCTTCCTTTATAGACTTCTTTCCATTCTTTGTTATCCTTACTTACAGATATGATAAAGTCTTTTACGTCACCTGCGACAGAACCTCTTTGTCTTGCTAAATAACTTATAGACTCAATAGGTAGAATATCATTTAGCTCAAATATTATCCAGTGAGGGTAGTTTGCCTCTGTTAGAGAATAGTTGGAATGCCAATATGTGCTTGGATCATTGTCCAACATATTATCTGCCTCTCCCTCATTTTGTTCAAAACTTGAAAGAGATATTACACTTATCCTGTTAGATTTACTCTCTATAAATTCTTTTTTAAATATTAATTCTGGCATATCGGCGTAGTAGGCATTAATAACTGCTGCCCTTTTTAAGACAAAGGCTTTTTTGTATTCTTGTTTTTTACCATTATCAATGCTGAAATATATTTTTTTGCCTTTAGCATCTATACTTACTACTCCTTTTTTATCTCTTGTAATTGCTATTGCTTCAATGCCACTTTTTTTAATTTTAGTTAATTCCTCAATTTTTTTCTTCTCAAAATTCCTAATGATAAAGCTAAATCTTTGTCCATTTGCAAATACTTGGTTTTTGCTTTGAGGAATAGGGCCACAAGATGCACCTCCTAGCCCACTTGCTGCCTGATCTAAATGTATATAAGTGCCATCTGATTCTGGTAGTTGATAAAAGTGAGGGCTTTCGCAAAGTTGCATTGCAGACCAAGGTAGTACTGATATAGACATTTGCTCTGCTCCAACAAATAGTAAGCCGGAGTTTCTGTTTTGTCCAACTTGTAACCATCTTACCTCTTCTCTATTGCCCATGCTTTGAGGTTTAGGGAAGTGTACAATCATATCCTCTGTACTTGATTGGTATAATCCGATAGGATAGCCACTTTTTCTGTCTGAGTAGTTATTTTCAGGGCCTCTTCCATAGTAACTTATCTTGTCAAAACTCTTATTTAATTTTAAGCTATATCCAAGTCTTGCAACTGCTAGTTTAGGCTTATTACTATCCATATAAGCATTTATTTCAATAGAACCGTCTTTATATACAGTCCATATCTGTTCTGTTATAAGATAGAAATCGTCATCTGTCATTGCCTTTGAGTTTGCCTCAAAAATATTCTTTGCACCGAAGCTCTTAATGTTGTAATGTGTTTCAGCTTGAGATTTAACCGTATATGATATGCTTATGCTGCCATCATTATTCTTAATTACTGTATGTTTAAGAGCTCTGTGCTTTAATGCCTGCAGTCCATTTTCAATCCATTTAGCTGCTATCCACTTGTCATTATCTGTGAATGCTCGGTAAAGGTCTGGCTTTGGACCATTGCCTGCACTTATCATTTCTTGATCGTTATAGCTTAGGCTATATATGCTACCTTCTTGATTGTCAAATACAACATTAAAATCTTTACCACTAATGAAGTATTTATCATCCTTTGAGTTAAAAGATAGGCTAGGATATGATTGGCTTTGTTCTGAAATACTAGGTCTTTGAATATCCTTATTATATTTTAATTGCTCAAACATTTGAACAAAGCCTTTGTCTGCCCATAATTCTTTATTCTTAAGTTTAAACTCAAGATTTACAAAGTATTCAGAGCTCTTGTCAAAATCTTTCTTATCAAGATCTAATTTTATATCGGCCTTTGAACGTGCCTTTATTTGTGGTAGTTCTAAGCTTTTTGTATTAACTATCTCACCATCTTTTACAAGGCTATATTCAAGATATAGGTCTGATAGGTCTGTGAAATATCTTTTATTGAATATCTCTACTATGGATTCTTCTTCATTTTTCCATTTAGCTGATAGGTTCTGGTATACTTTTTTTACCTCCATAGCTTCTGGCTTAGGTGTAAAATCAGGGAATAAAATTCCATTCATGCAAAACATACCACTATTTGGTTTATCTGAAAAGTCTCCACCATAGGCCAAATATTTTTGACCTGTCTTGCTATCATAATTATAAAGACTTTGGTCTACCCAATCCCATATTGCTGCACCACAGTAGAAGTTTGTACTTTCGATAGCTTCCCAGTAGTCTGCAAGATCTCCTCCAGCATTACCCATAGAGTGGGCATACTCTGAAATATGGAATGGATATTTCTTTGATGTACGTCCAGTAACACCAGCCCTGACATTATCGACTGAAGGGTATTGGTCTGAACCCATATCTACAATATCATTATTACGCTCATATTGAACAGGACGTGAGGTATCAAAATCTTTTAGAGCATTATAAGCGTGAACAAAGTTAATACCAGGCCCTGCCTCATTACCTAAGGACCACATAACAACAGAAGGGAAGTTAATATGAGCACCTACGGCTTCCATAACTCTTGCTACATGTGCGTTTTTGAACTCTGGCACATGAGATAGTGATTCTTTGCCATAGTAGTAATGGTGAGACTCTATATTAGCCTCATCTTCTACATATATGCCATATAGATTACAAAGGTAGTAGAATATTGGCATATTTGAGTAGTGGGAAGTACGTATTTGATTGATATTAAGGCGTTTCATTAGTTGTAACTCCATTTCAATCTGTTCTGCACTTATAGTACTACCTGTACTAGGATTAATTTCTTGTCTGTTTACGCCTTTTAGCTTGACAGTTTTACCATTTATATAGTAATATCTTCCTGCCAGATGGAATTCATCATCCTCTGCCTTAGTGTCCTTTATCTCTACCATGCGAAAACCTACATTGGTAGAGAACCTTTGTATGATATTACCCTTTTTATCTTTTAATTCTCCAACAAGTGTGTATAGATTAGGCTCTTCCGCACTCCATTTTGAAGGATTGCTTACTTCTATTTTTGATTTTAATATACTGAATTTATCTTTTTCAAGTTTTGATATTTTAACTTCACCTAAATTGTCAGCAACAAGGCGATTAGTGTTGGTATATAGATTATTTTGATATAATTTGTAGCTAAGTGTATAATTTTTTATCTTTTTGTTGCTATCATTGTGAAGCTCTGCTTGTATATCAAGTACTCCATCAGTGTAATTATTCTTAAGGCTAGGGATTATTTTCCAATCTTTTACCTCTACTTTAGGACTTGAGCTTAGATAAACAGATCTGAATATTCCCGGAAGTCTATACATATCCTGGCTTTCAAGAAAAGAACCAAAAGATATACGATATACTTCTACTGCAACTTGGTTTTTACCTTCTTTAATATATTTAGTTATATCATAAGTTGCAGTATTTCTAGAATTTACACTAAATCCTACATATTTTCCATTAATCCATAAATAGTGAAAAGAGTTTACTCCGTCAAAATTGATATATATTTTTCTGCCATTCCAATCTGCGGGTATTTCAAATTCTCTTTTATAAGAGCCAACTTCATTCCTGTCTTCATATGTTGTCCAGTCTTTTGCAGGAGTACGCATTATTCCTTTCTTCCAATCTCCAACTTCTACTCTATGAGCAAATATCGCTTGTTGATTTACATATATTGGTGTTCCATATTTAAGACTACCATCTTTTTGTATACCTACTACATTCCAGCAAGAGGGTACTTCAATATTGTCCCAATTACTTACGTTATAGTCCTCTTTGTAAAAATCTTGTGGTCTTTTTTCAGGTCTGTTTACCCAATTAAATTTCCATATACCATCCAATGATTTATAATATTCGCTATATTGAGGCAAAACCATTCTGGCATTGTCTAAGTCTTTAAAGTTGAAGAACCATGCCCTTGGTTGTTCTTTGTTTAGGGATAAAATATCCACTTGCTCCCACTCATTTCCTTTAGGCTGATCTTCATTTGCATATGTGAATCCTCCAAGCTTATGGAATTGTGCCTTTGCACCTATGCTTAGTACTATAATGCAGAGTACCACTAAAATTTTTCTCATTTGACTATTGTATTAAATCTGTTATGATTATGTGTTTATTTGTATTGTATGTATAAGTTTGTATTATTTATTTTGCAAAATATCCTCTACAACTTCTATATTTCCATCATTATTAGAGGCCTTTATATTAAGTAGTTTGCACATAAGGGGATATATATTGACATTTTCAATTGCTCTGTGTATTTTTTTGTTCTTACTGAAGTCTTTACCAAAGGCGGCAAAAATAGCCCTCATATCCTTTTCATTATTGTTATAGCCGTGAGTGCCTTTTTGACTGGTGGCTATATCATAATATACATAGGTGCCTAATTCTGGAATGATTAGAATATCTCCAACCCTCGTGTTAGTACCATAGTGAAGCTCTTTTGGAATATTATTTTTTGCATAGGCCCTTAGTCCTTCAATATGATTCAGCTTATCTAGTATGTTATCTTTTTGTGTATTGTCTTTTAGGTAAAGATTGACTAAAGAACCTGTGTAACAGTGTTCTATATCTTTCTCATCTATGTAGTCTAAGAGTCGGATTTGTCTGTTTATCTCTGTCATTCCGTGATCAGAAACTAGCATAAAATCTATATTGTCTTTATAAGGAGATTGCTTGATTTGTCTTAATATATAGCCTATGAACTTATCTACTTGTAGAAGAGCTGCCTTTACTTCATTTGAGTTTGGACCATAAGAGTGTCCAGCCTTATCAGGTTGCTCTATATAAAGCATTGCAAGATCTATATCACCTTTATTAATCTCTTTAAATAGCTCATCAGCCCTTGTTTTAAAAGGAGTGTGGCTGTTATATTTGTGCCATATATATGCTTGTTCCCCATTTACCTTAGCCTCGCTTCCTACCCAGAAATAAACAGCAGCTTTCTTGCCTTGTTTTTGTGCTGTATTCCATATAGGCTCTCCTTGATAAAAATCAGCATTTAATGTAGACTTTTGTCCCACTCTATATTCTCCCAGCTTACTATCATAGAACTGGTTTGCAATAATTCCATGATGATCAGGATATAAGCCTGTGGCTAAAGTATAGTGATTGGGGAAGGTTTGGCTGGGATATGAGGGCTTTAGGTATCCGCTGCTCCCAACTTGTATGATAGAGTCAATATTCTTGCAATAGTGTTTATTGATATAATCCGCTCTAAAACCATCAGCCGATAGCACAATAAGTATAGTCCTATTGTCTTCTTTATTAGATGCTTTAAACTCACTATTATCTTTTTTCCCTAAAAAGCTGGCACAGGAAGTTATTAGTAGTATGCTGATTACTAGATAGAAAATATAATATCTTCTCATATCTTAATAGTGTTATTTTTGATGATTAGCTTATAAAGTTCTGTTTTTATACTTGTCTATACATGCAGGCATAATTCTTTGGTAATCAGTATCTTTAAATAAACTAGATGATATGATAAAGTCTGCAGTACTTCTATTTGTCGCAAAAGGAATATTGTATAGTGAGGCTAAACGAACAAGTCCCATGACATCATTCTGATGACCTTGCATAATAAGGTTGTCACAGAAAAATACAAGCATATCTATCTCCCCTTGTGCTATCATAGCACCTATCTGTGCGTCACCTCCAAGTGGACCACTAAGTAGGCAAGTTATATTTGGATGCTCTTCTTTTAATACTTCTTTAAGAGCATTATTTATTAGTCGTCCGGTTGTTCCTGTGCAGTATAGTTCACATGTAAGTAAGGTCCCTGCATTAAACTTAACCCAATTAACTAGTTCTGTCTTGCGAGCATCGTGTGCTACTAATGCCATTCTTTTTATCATAAATCTACTTATTTTTATCTGAGTTTATATGTGTATCACTAAGTTCTTTTACTCCTTCTTCTGTTTCTTGTTGCACTTCCTTGGCTAACTTTTCTTCTTTGGCTATGCGTAACTTCTTTTTTATATACTTTATGCCCTCTTCTCCTAAGATTAGTAGGGCAGTATATTGAAATAATTTTGCCATACCAAAAAAGATAAACCATAGGACGCCCTTGATTTTTACATCAATCGGTAAAAATGCTTGGGCAAAGGATATTATATAGCATAGTATACACAAAATCAAGATTATCACTCCTGTACGGAATGATAATCCTTCTACGGCCCTTCTTAAGACCTTGTAGATATTTTTAAAAAACTGTTTGATAAGGCTTTATTTTATAAAAGTTTACTTATATCTTTCTTAATACTCTCTGGTTTTGTTATAGGTGAATATCTTTCTATTACATTACCATTTCTGTCAATTAAGAATTTTGTGAAGTTCCATTTTATTTTGTTGGATAGAAAGCCTCCCTTTTGTCCCTTAAGCCAAGTGTAAAGAGGATCTTCATTTGCACCGTTTACATCTATCTTTGAAAATTGCTTAAACTTAGCTCCATATTTTAATTCGCAGATTTCTTTAATTTTAGCATCGTCTTCAGGTGCCTGCTCTTTAAATTGGTTGCAAGGAAATCCTAGTACGACTAGACCTTTATCTGCAAATTCTTCTTGTAATTTTTCAAGACCACTAAGTTGAGGACTTAGTCCACATTGTGTAGCAGTATTTACAATTAGCAAGACCTTACCCTTGTATTGAGAAAGGGAAACCATCTCTTTGTTTGTATCTTTTACAGAAAAGTCATATAAAGTTTTAGAATCTTTATTTTTCATGCTTCCACATGAGCACAGTGAAAATAATCCCATAATAATTAATGTTACTGTTGTAAATTTTAGTTTCATTTGTTTTTAATTTAATGATACAAATATAGTCAAATTGTCTGATTATATTGTCATAGTTTTTTGTTATAATCATATGTAAAATATTCAAAAAGTATGCTAGATTGTAAAACTGTTTCATATATTTATTTTAGTCAAGTTTATATTTTTGAAGAAGATTATTTTTATTTACATTTGCGAACTTTTATTTAACTTAATTAAAATAAGATTATGAAAATCAAACAAATTTTTACTTATTTACTTGTACTTTCATGTATGAGTATTATGGCTTCTTGTGAGAAACAGGAAAGCTCAAACAAAGAGAAACAAGCAAAGGAGGTTGAAAAACCAGTCTTGAGTCCAGAACAAAGTGCTGCAATGACATTAAAAGGGGATATAGTTTTAAATACTAAACTCACATATAAGTCAGATAATTATACACTTACAGAGGATAATTCGGGAATGCCTGTTATCTATTCCTTTAAATGGATTACAGAGAATGAGTTTACTATTACAATGTCAGGACTTTCTTTGGCAATGGTAAAGGACGAGAATGAGCATGATATTAGCATTAAAAGTCTTACTCTAAGAGCAAAATTATCTTCACAATGGGATAAAGGTGAGTTGCAAGGCGAGTCTTGGTTACATTTTACAGCAGTATCTGCACAGCTTTCTTATTCAGATAGATATAATGTTATAGAAAAAACTATTGGCGGAAGCTTGACATCTGATATACAGCTTACAGGCTTATATAATGCTGAGACAAAAGAACTTAGTATGGATATAAATTCTCCTCTAGAGGCTTTGCATTTGGTTGTGGATAAACAAGCTGTTAATCAAGAACTTGCAGCAAATATTGAGACACTTAGGGCTTCGTGGAATGAGAAGAGAGAAGATTACCTTTTCAAAGAAGATCAAAAGGATGTTACAACAGGAAGAAAGTTCTTATCTGCAGAAGATGTTGATAAGGTAAAAGCAATTTTAGGTACAGAATTTTCAGTTGATATAAGAATGATAAAATTATTTACATCTGTATCTGGAATAGGTAGACCAAGCAATATTATTTCAACAAAAGAACCTGTTGTTATAAAGTTAAATGCTGAGTATACAACTGATAGAAGGGGAGCAAGCTTTATTTCTTTATCAACTATTGATGAACCTTTTATGCAGTATTCAAGTATTAAATTGGTATTTAATAAGATTTTCCAAAAGAATATTCCTCTTACTTACGACGCTACAATGGCAGCTGATATGTCAGGTGAGCATATCTTAAGGGTAAATGATATTTTAAATCCTGATGGAGAGAATTCTGGAGCCTTGTATGCCAATACAGATGGAAATGCCTTTCCTGTATCAGAAGCTAATAAAAGTTCGTTTAGCTTTAAGCTCAATCTTAATACAAAGACTCTTAGTGGCTTTTCCTTCCAACATAAGGTAGAAGATAGGGCAACAGATGTAGGTTTTACAATAACAGCAAAAGATAAAACTTTTGAATAGTCGCATTTGTAAATAAAGTATACGAGGTAGTATAAACTATACCTGGTCTTAAAAAGTTCTGCTTATAAGTGATTTTAAGAGAGATAGCTTTAATTTATATGTGGCTTTTATAAACAATTAAAGGTGTGCCATAATTATTGGCACACCTTTAATATTCTGTAATGATGTTTTGCTAAAACTTATACATGATTTGAGCCTAGAATATCGTTTATAATTATCTTAGCTTGTGCTATTCTATGTGCCATACCTACACCATCTCTTAGATTTCCTGCTATGTGTAAGCCTTTATATTGCTTTTCAGTCTCTTTTATCGCTTCTAATCTTTCTTTTGAAGATTGTTCATACTGAGGTATCGCATATTGATGACGAAAGATTTTTATCCAATCAGCTTTTTTCCCAATAGGGAAAGCCAACATTCTGTGTAATGCAGTATTGATTTTATCTTCTATCTGATTGTCAGTTAGTTGCATAAAGTCTGTGTGCTTTATCCCTCCCATGAAGAATGAAAATAACATTGCCTTTTCAGGACATCTATTGCTAAAACATGATGAAGGGTAGAGTATTCCTAGAAAATCCTCTTTGTCTTTTGAACTGATTAATCCACCAAAGGCATTAAAGTCTAGATTGCCCCTATCTTTTATAGCCACTGCAGCCTGAATTACAGGGGCGTAGCGTATATTCGTAATCTGATTTAGTATATTTTTGTCTATAAAAGCTAGTAGTGGGCTTAGACTATGTGCTCCAATTGTGCTTACTATGTGTTTGGAAGAAAAGATGAGTGTGGACTCTTTTTGTGTTGCATTTACACTCCATTGATAATCAGCTATCTGTTTTAGACTTATGTTTTCAACATCAGTTAATATATTCTCTTCTCCAAGTTCCTTTACTAGAGCCTTTATTAGATTCTCCATACCTCCTTTTACTGAAAATATGGCTTTCTTGCTTGCTTTGGCATTTTTTACCTCTATACTAGATTTTGCCTCCTTAGCTTTAGCAATAGCCCCCTTTATAAAACTACCATAATTCTGCTCTAAGTTGTATAATTTGGGCAGGGCATATTTTGTTACAAGGCTATATGGGTCTCCAGCATAAATACCTGAGATAAAAGGGTCTACTGCATAGTCAACATAGCTTTGTCCCAAACGTCTTCTTGCTATTTCTGCAACACTTTCATTTGGATTATCTCCTTTCGCTCTAAAAGGCTCTCCCAATATGCGAAACTTGTCTTTGAGTGTGAATAACGGCGTAAAAAGTCCTTGTATTGGATTGCTTGGCAGGGCATGGAAGCTCTTATCTTTCCAAATAAGACGTTTTTTTGCCTTATCATTTCCGTATTCCATCTCACAATCAAGTCCATCGAAAAGTTCTAAAACTTCTTGAGTTCCAGCTGCACCAGAATTTGGACCAGACTCAAATGTAAATCCGTCCGTGTGATATGTCTTTATCTGCCCTCCTATTCTAGGACTTTTTTCTAATATAAGATAAGACAGCTTGTTTTTCTTGCATTGTAAAGCAGTGCTAAGTCCACTAAGTCCTGCTCCTATGATTATAACATCAGCTTTTTTCATAATAATCCAAGTTAGCTTGTGCAAATATAGTTGGTATTATTTTTTTTAATGTGAAAAATAACTTTTTTCTACATAATTTCTTGACCTGCAATTAAAATCTTAATAATTTGTATGAAAATGCACTTTGTTTTTTTATTTAATATCTATATGCAAAAATTTCTGATTTATCTTTGAAAAGTTAGTGTAAGTAATAAAAAATATCCTAGATTGTTTATGAATAATCTAGGATAATATTAAAATACAGATAATTGCTATCCTCTAATTCTTTCATCAAAGGCAGTTAAAGCGGCTTTTGCTCCCTCTCCCATTGCTATTACAATTTGCTTGTAAGGCACAGTAGTACAGTCTCCTGCTGCATAGATGTTTTTATGACTGGTGCGTCCTCTCTCGTCTATTATAATCTCACCCATCTTGTTACGTTCTACTAAGGCTGCAAAATTCTCTGTATTAGGTGTCAAGCCTATTTGTACAAAGATGCCATCTAGTTTTACATCGCTAAGTTTGCCACAGGAACGATCTTCAAGTTTTAATCCAATTACCTTAGAATTATCACCTAAAACTTCCTTGCTGGCAACATTTTTCATTACTTTTACATTGTCCAAACTGTATAGCTTTTCTTGTAAGACCTTATCAGCCTTTAATTCAGGCATGAACTCCAATACAGTAACACTTGAACATATACCTGCAAGGTCAATAGCAGCTTCAATGCCAGAGTTTCCACCTCCAACTACTGCAACATCCTTACCCTTAAAAAATGGTCCATCGCAGTGAGGACAAAAGGCTACACCCTTTCCTGTATACTGCTCTTCTCCTTCCACATTTAGTTTTCTCCATTTAGCACCTGTTGCAAGTATAATTTGTTGAGTAACAATTTTTTCCTGCATATTTGTGAGAAGGATAAAATTATCGCCATCTTCCTCTACTTTTTCTACCATTCTTTGGTCTAATATTGTGATATTGTACTCATCAATATGTTTTTTGAGATCTGCAGCTAATGTCTGTCCAGTAGTATGTGCAACAGAGGGAATATTCTCAATGCCAACAGTCTCATTTACCTGTCCACCAATACGTTCTGCTATAATGGCAACTTTAAGACCCTTTCTTGCATAATATATAGCCGCAGCAGTACCTGCTGGACCTCCTCCAACAACTACTAGCTCAAATTCTTTTGCTTCATTAGAAGACAGGTCTATTTCTTCCTTACCAATTTTTTCTTCTAGTTTTATAAGAAGATTACCAAGTGTACTGGCTCCTATATGTAGCTCCTCGCCATTTGCATATACAGTTGGTACAGCACTTATATTGTGTTTTTCTATTTCGTCTTTGTAGATAGCCCCATCAACCATCTCATGCTCTATGTTTTCATTTAGTAGAGCCATTATATTTAGGCTTTGAACAACTTCTGGGCAGTTGGTACAGCTTAGAGAAGCATAGGTCTTTAACTGTATTTTTCCTTTAAGAGCCTTTATTCTTTTCTGTAAAAGCTCGTCAGGTAAGTTCTTACCTAGCCCCTCAGCATTTAGAATGGCGAGGATAAAACTTGTAAACTCATGTCCTCCGGGTACACCTTTGAACCTTATACCACTATCTTTTCCATTCTTTTGTATAGTTAGTATTAGTTTGTCGCTTTCAATAAGTTCAAAACTAATATTATCATTTGTAGAAGCTACTTCCTGCACAAATTCTTTTAACTGCTTTCCCCAGTTATCATTTGTATAGTTTGCAACTAAATTATATTTTGATTGAATAGGACTAAATATCTCTTTTAGTCTTTCTAACATCTCTTTTTCTAACATAATACTATCAATTTATTAAGAAAACTGCCCAAGCAAGGGCTGCAAGGGCAGTTAATTGTTATTATTTAATAGTAAAATTAAATCTTGCCAACAAGGTCAATGCTTGGTTTTAACACCTCATCACCTTCTTTCCATTTTGCAGGGCAAACTGCATCTGGGTGAGTGTGGATAAATTGTGCTGCCTTAACCTTTCTTAGAAGCTCTTGAGCATCTCTACCAATACCATTGTCGTGAACCTCTACAATCTTTAGACGTCCTTCTGGATTGAATACAAAGGTACCACGATATGCAATTCCTTCTTCCTCAATCATAACACCAAGTTCACGGCAAAGATCTCCAACAGGGTCAGCCATCATAGTGTATTGAATTTTGTCAATAGTTTCAGTAGCATCAGCCCAAGCTTTGTGAACAAAGTGAGTATCAGTTGATACTGAGATTATTTCTACACCCATTTTCTTGAACTCTTCATAGTTATCAGCCATATCTGAAAGTTCAGTAGGACATACAAATGTGAAGTCAGCAGGATAAAAGAATAGTACTACCCATTTTCCTTTAAGATCTTCACTATTTACTGTTACAAAACCTTCTCCCTTACGATATGCTTGAAGCTTGAAGCTTGGCATAGGTGCATTCATTAATGTCATCATAATTTCTATTTTTATATTACTAATTTATAATTATTCTAATTGAGTTACAAAAGTAGTCAATAATTTTTACATATCCTAATTATGCTATATTTTTTTAAATTTTATTAAAAGTTATATGGTAAAATAGTTAGTCTAGTAATAATTTATATATTTTTGTATAAATTTATAAAATAATTGTAAACTATCTATAATTGGCATTAAAATATAATTATTGTGAAGTATAAAATATTACTTACTTTCTCTTTACTATTTTTAATCTCTTGTCAGAAAGAGCAGATTTTACTCAACAATGGCGGTAAGTATGTATCAAAAGTAGGTTCAAGGACAATAAAGGCTTATAAGAAAGGTTCTGTAATTATTAAACTTAATCAAGACTTTGCAGACTTGGTAGGGGATGAATTGGCAAAAGGTAATTTAAAAACCAAATCCTCAAGTCTGAATATGGCGTTGATGTCTATGAATGCCAAGGAGGTTAAGCCACTTTTTCCTTTTAATCCTAAGTTTCCTAATAGATATAAAAGTTTTGGTCTGGATAAGTGGTTTGTTATAAAATATGATGAAAATAAAGCAATTACAAGGGCTGATATTTCTTTGGAAAAGGTGGAAGGTATAGAGCACGTGGAAAAGGTTCGTAACATCGTATCGACGGCAAAGCCTGTTTTTAATGATAAGTACTATTCGTTATTGTGGAATTATTCTAATAAGGGTAGTTTTTTATATGATAGGAAAAAAGGTGTAGATATAAATGTTGTACCTGTTTGGGAGAATTATACAACAGGGAAGCCTAATGTTATAGTTGCTGTTATGGATGAGGGTGTTCAGTTGGGACATCCAGATTTACGTCTTAATACCTTGCCTAAGACTGAAGGAGGTAGTAAAAATTTTATAGAGGAAGATGCTGAGATAGATGCAGGGGAACATGGTACTCATGTGGCTGGAGTTATAGCTGCAACAAATAATAATGGTATTGGGGTGTGCGGTATCGCAGGTGGTAACTTTTTAAAAGGGGAGAGTGGAGTTAAGATTATGTCATGCGAACTTTTGAGGCAGGTAGTAGTGGAAGGTGAAGAGGAAACTGAGTCTGCTGAAAATTTTGCTGCATCTTATGTATATGCGGCTGATAATGGTGCTGTTATATCCCAAAATAGTTGGGGCTACGCCTTAGATGATTTTAATGAAAATGGTAAAATAGATTCAGATGATAAAGAGTATTTTAAAAGAATTAAAATAGAACCTTCCTTAAAAGTCGCAATAGATTATTTTATAAAAAATGCTGGCTGTGATGATGATGGAAAACAGTTGTCAAATTCCCCAATGAAGGGTGGCCTGGTAGTTTTTGCAGCAGGTAATGATAGTATAGAGGCCGGCCCTCCTTCTAGTTATGAACCTATTATATCGGTAGCTGCAGTAGATGCTAATGGAAGGAAGGCTAGGTTTTCAAACTATGGAGATTTTGTTGATATATGTGCACCTGGAGTTGATATATATAGTACTATATATGGCTCTAGTTATGGTGCTATGGATGGGACTTCAATGGCTTGCCCTCATGTTTCTGGAGTTGCTGCCTTGGTCTTGTCTTACGTAGGTGGTAAAGGATTTACTAATGATATGCTAAAAGAAGCTATATTATCGCCTGCTAATAATAAAATAGTTAGAGCAAGTCAAAAAATAGGTCCTTTATTAGATGCGTTAGCATCTGTCAGTTATTATGATTTAGATTTGCCTGAACAGCCTGAGCTTACATTTAAATGGACAGGTAAGGACTTGTTATTAAAATGGAAGGCAACAGGAGATTCTAAAAATAGAGCAGCATCAAGGTATAGAATTTTTATTAGTGAAAATAAGGACTTGTTGCAGAATATTAATAATGACTCTCCAGATGTACTTGTCGTGGAGGTTGAAGCAAATTCAAAATCTATTGGCGATATATTGAAAAAAAGTATTCGTTCGTTGGAGAACAATAAGACTTATTATATTGCAGTAAAAGCATATAATTATATAGATAGGACTTCCAATAAAATGCAAGTATATGAGTTGCATACTGTTAAGAATAATCCTCCTAGTGTTGTCAAGGAACTTAGTAATATTGTTTTAGATAAAAATAGTCAGTATTTATTTAATATAAGAGATTATGTCAAAGATGATGAATGGGATGAGTTTAGCCTAAAATGTATTTATGATAGGAATAGTTTAAATGTTGATATTGATGGAGATATTGTTAAGATAGAGGCCTTGAGTGTTGGTACATATTCTTTTGAATGTTTAGTGACAGACTTGGCTGATAATAGTGTTAAATTGACTTGTGATATTTTAGTAAAAAAGCAAGGTGAAGAGGTATTAGTCAATTTTTCTCAAGATAAAAGTTTTTTAAATATTAAAACATATACAGAAGAAAGTGAAAAAGTAAAGATTGATATTTACACAGGCTCGGGAAGTTTGATATATTCAAAGGAGGCAAAGCTCTCAGCATTTGATACATATACAATATATATAAAGGATCTTGCAATAGGTAAATATATATTAAAATTGACTTATCCCAATAAGACTATTACTCATATGTTTATTAAAGTATATTAATTATATTTTAAATCTTAATAGCCTTTGTTTATTATGAGAAAAAGGTAAAAACTAATATTAACTTATTGGATTTTATCTATATATACTTATATTTGTTAAAATGACTACAATTTTTATATGTAGTAGCCACATTCTATTAATTACAACTAAATATAACTTTTATAATGTCGCAATTAACGCACTATTTTAAAGGTCTTTTCTATGTATCATTATTTTGTATGATATTCTCGTGTCAGAGAGAAATAAATATTGATAAGCAAGATTTAGATCAAGCAAATGTTTTTCAAGATGATATGTCTATCAGTCCTGAGTTTCAGGAAGGTAAATCTATTATTTGTCTAACCGATGAGATGGCAGATAAACTTGGAGAAGATTGGAATTTAAATAATATATCCACACGTTCTTCCGAACTTGCAGATGTATTTTCTTCTTTAGGTGTTAAATCTGTTTCTAGAGTTTTTAATATGGACCCTCGTTTTAAAAAGAGGTATTATAAAGAGGGCTTACATAAGTGGTATACTATTGAATATGATAAATCTTTGCCTGTAACTAAGGCTTCTGCCTCTTTAGAAAAGGCACCTGGTATAGAATCGGTTGAACCTGTGCGTAATAAAGAGTTTGGCTCCATACAATATAATGATCCTCAGTTATATAGGCAATATTGGTTGAAGAATACTTCTGGTGTGGATATTAATATAGACAAGGTATGGGAATATTATACAAAGGGTAGAGATAATGTTACGGTAGCAGTAATGGATAAGGGAGTTGATTTGAATCATCCTGATTTGTCAGCTAATGTTATACCTGATTCTGAACATGGAAGTAGAAATTTTATGAATATCAAAAGCCACGTCTATCCTAGTATACATGGAACACTTGTAGCAGGTATTATTTCTGCTGTAAATAATAATAAAATAGGTGTATCTAGCATTGCAGGTGGAGATTTTGCTTTAGGACAGAAAGGCGTAAAGATTATGTCTTGTCAAATGCTGTATTCTGAGGGGGAAACTAATACCTCTGGTTCTAAGGGAGATATGGATGTTTATAGGCATGCCGCAGATAATGGAACAGTAATCTCCCAAAATAGTTGGGGTTATACCTTTAATAGCAAGAATCCAGAAGGATATAGGAAGCAACAAATTGAGCCAGCTTTGAAGAAGGCAATAGATTATTATATAAAATATGCAGGTTGTGATAATGATGGAAATAAATTGCCAGATTCTCCGATGAAGGGAGGTTTGGTAATTTTTTGTGCTCATAATCATAATCAGCCAGCAGGACCTCCTTCGCATTATGAACCAATTATATCTGTTGGTGGTGTGGATAGAAATGGACAAAAGGCAAGTTTTTCTAATTATGGAGATTTTGTTGATATATGTGCTCCTGCAGTAGGTGTTTATAGTACAATAAGATATTCTCAATATCAGGGGCAAGATGGGACTTCTTTTGCCTGTCCACAGGTTTCAGGGGTTGCATCCTTAATTGTTTCGTATTATGCACAAAGGGGAGATTTGACAGAAGCACTTGTGAAAGAGGCCCTTTTACAAGGTGCTAGCAGAACTAGGGCAAGAGCTGCATTATCGAAGGTCGGACCTTTATTAGATGCTTTGGGCTCCTTTACATATATGGACGAGCATTATGGAGATTTTCCAGCACAAGTCAAGGAAGTAAGCCAAGATGCTTGGACAGGAAAGGTCTTAAGTCTTTCATGGAAGATTACATCTAATACTCAAAATACTAAGGTTAAGGCTTTTAAATACAAGCTTCTGATGTCAAAGGACAAGTCATTATTGGAAAATATTAATTTGTTAGATATTCCTGATGGGGTGATAGTCAAGAATTTTAATACAGGAAATCTTGATATAGGAGATAAAATATCTGTGGATATAAGAGACTTAGATATAGATGCTACATATTATTATAGGCTTTTAGCCCTTAATTATTTGGATCATTATCAGGATAGTGAGAATAAAATATACGAGTTCTTTACTAAGAAAAATGAGGCTCCTATTGTAATTAAAAAAGATGATAAAAAGATAGTTGAATCAGTAGGGCAATCATTTGTTTTAAAACTTTCTGATTATGTAGAGAATCCTGATGATGATGAGTTGAAAGTAGTTTCTACAAATTCTAATTTTTATATACAACGTGATGGGGATAATCTTACAATTAGGTCTAATAATAAGACAGGTCTACAAAAATTAAGTTTACGTGTTTCTGATATAATAGATAACACAGTAGAGTTTAGTATTGATGTTTTTGTGAAAAAATCAAAAGAAGGCGATACTAAGGATAAGAGTTCAGTAGTAGCAGAGGTATTTCCTACTGTTGTCAAAGATTTTCTTAATATCAGGTCTTACTCAAATGATAAAAAGCAAACAAGGATAGATATTTATAGCTCATTAGGAGTTTTAATTTATTCTATCACAAAGGATATGAGTGTTTTTGAACCAGAGTATTTAAATATTAAGACCTTACCATCAGGTTCTTATCTGCTAAAAGTTAGTTATGGTGATAAGGTATATACATCAAAAGTTGTTAAAATATAGCTAATAAAAATGATGTAATAATATTATTATTTAGTCTTACGTATAACGTTTTATATCGTTTAAGATATGTTTAAAAAAGGTAGTTATAATCTAAAGGTATATATTAATATGATAAGGAAGTTTAATTTCATTGCTCTTTTTTGTGCATTATTATTTTTCTCGTGTAGTAAAAAAGACGCACTATCATTGGATTCTGTAGAGAAGAAAGAATCTGTTTCTGATATGGAGAAAATGCCTGAAATGCCTGAATTTCAAGAAGGTAAATCTATTGTGGAATTTACTGATGAGATGGCAAAGCAGTTAG
>JARIAS010000063.1 GCA_029257745.1 Candidatus Cryptobacteroides sp.
CCTATAGTACCAGGAGAGGAAAACCAAATAGATAAATATTGGATAAGCTATTATTATAAAACAGTTAAAACTGTTTATGACCCCTGTCCAGCTGGCTATGTAATACCAAATGCAGGTTTTACAATGGCTCATTATTCTGATTACTTCTTTATGAACATTGGTGTAGGTTATATATCAAAGGATGATGGTAAATATTATGGAAATGTTTCAAATAACGATGTGGACAGATTGGGAGAAGGTACTGCTTGGACATCATCTATAATATGTGGACCTAATGACCCAACAACGTGGGAATATGAAGGTACTACAATTGTTCCTAAAAGATATTATAAAGAAACAGGTGACCCAAAGCCTACAAATGAGGTTACTCATAGGCTAAAATATCTCACCTTTGGTTTTATTGTTATGCCTGCTTTAGATGGTGCTGATAATTATAAATAAGGTAATATTAGAGTTCTTTAAATAGAGCTAATTAAATATACAATGAGAACATCAAAAGTTTAATAAATACTTTTGATGTTCTTTTATCATTTGATAAACTATGTCTTAAGTGTACCTATAAAATGATCTTCTGTGTGTTTTTAATATAGGATAAGCAGTTGTGCTTTATATTTATGAGAAGAAAGTAAATATTAAAAGTAAAAGCTCGGTATTATACCGAGCTTTTATTAATATTAAAATAGCTTAGAAATAAGCTTATATTATTGTATAGTAACTTAAGCCTTGCTGTACTTATATTGAATAAGTACTAAAGCATATTATTATACACATTTGTTACATCTTCATCTTCCTCAAGAAGATTTGTGAGTTTGTCCAATTGAACACGTTGTTCATCAGTAACCTCTTTGAGATCTACATTAGGTAGCCAATCAAACTTACCAGAGATTAACTCTAATTGATTATCTTCTATATATTTCTGCACATCTCCATATGCCTCAAAAGAACCATAAAGAACTATCTCATTGCTTATGTCCCCATTCTCATTCTCAACTTCTTCAGAAAAGACTTCATCAATTCCTAAATCAATTAGTTCAAGTTCAAGTTCTTCGATATTTATAGGACTTTCAGCATTATCTTTTATACGAAAAACACATTTATGGTCAAACATAAAGCTGACGCTACCACTTGTTCCTAGAGAACCACCACATTTTGCAAAATAGCTTCTAACATTTGCAACTGTACGCATATTGTTATCAGTTGCAGTCTCAACTAAAAAGGCTATACCATTGGGACCATAACCTTCAAACATAACCTCTTTATAGTCACCTGCATTCTTTTCTGTTGCTCTTTTGATAGCACGTTCTACATTCTCCTTAGGCATACTCTCATTTCTTGCCTCTGCTATCAATGCTCTTAAACGAGGGTTACCAACAACATCAGAACCTCCTTGTTTAACAGCCATGGTGATTTCTTTTCCCAATTTAGTGAAGATTCGAGCCATATGACCCCACCTCTTCATCTTTCTTTCCTTCCTAAATTCAAAAGCTCTTCCCATCGTCTATTATTTTATTTAGATTGATATTTAAGTCTTGCTATATACTTGTCAATTGTGTATCCTTCTTTAGAGTTTGGATATTCTTCTTTAATTCTATTATATAGCTCTAATGCCTTAGCATTATCACCAAGTTTTTCAAGTACAATAGCCTCATTAAGAAGGTATTCTGCAGCGAAATCATTATCTACAAGTTCTGCAGCTTTTTTATAATATGATACAGCTTCTTTATAGTTTTCTAGTCCACAAAAAGCATCTGCAAGGCTTGAAAGAGCCCTTGCTTGAAGTATAGGCTCTGAACCTGAATATTTCTTAAGGTATTTAACAGCTTCTTCATAATTTGCAAGTTTAAGTTCGCAAAGACCTGCATATAGGTATATTGATTCAGGTGCATAAGAAGAATATTCCTCGATAAGCTCCTTAAAGCCAAGGTTATTGCCATCTCCATTTAGTGCTGCATCATAATTTTCTGCACGGAATTGTGCTTCTGCAGGGAACATTGCCTTTAAGGCCTCTCCCTTACGAGGATTTGCGTAAAATTTGAAAAAAGCGACAACTAAAAGACCTGCTACAACAGCTACTGCTAAAATTGTCCAAATAATTTTTTTGTTTTCCTCAAAAAAGTTCTCAATTGAAGATACCTTTTCTTCAAGTAGTTCTTGTTGTATCTTCTCCTCTTTGTTCAATTTGTTCTTTGTCATATTTTATAATATTTATTTCAAAATAAAACCTATAAGGTTTGCAAAGATAATAAAAAGTATAATAACTAATATATATTTTTACCTTATCTTTGTACAACTTTTTATGTAGATAATTTATATCATAACTAAAACATGAAGTTGAAATATATTATAAACGGTATTGTATTCATATCAATTCTTCTTTTATTTTCTTTCTCCTTATTTGATAATAAAGAGGAGCAGAATCTAGAATTATGGTATAAGTCCCCAGCAAAGCAGTGGATAGAGACTTTGCCACTAGGAAATGGTAGAATAGGAATGATGCCTGATGGAGGGGTGAACAAAGAACTTATAGTCTTAAATGATATAACAATGTGGTCAGGGAGTAAGGATACTCTTGATAATGTGCCACTTAACTCTTCAGAGTATTTAACAAGGATAAGGTCATATTTGCTTGAAGCTAAGAATATTGAGGCTCAAAAATTAATGGCAAAATTTATTAAAACTAAGGGCTTAGGACCTAATTATGGTAGGGGAAATAATGCCCCCTTCGGTTCTTTTCAACTCTTGGGAAACTTGGATATAAAATATTTATACTCAGATAATAATAGCGAGTTTGAGCAATATAAAAGGAGCTTGTCATTAAACAATGCTGTTGCTCGTACTAGTTTTGTGAAATCTAAGATAAATTATAAAAGGGAGTATTTTTCTTCTATGGAAGATGATATAATGTGTGTACATTTATCATCAGATAAGAGTCATGCTATATCATTAGAATTGCATTTATCTAGACCAGAAAGAGCAAATGTTTCAGTAGAATCAAATGCACTTATAATGCAGGGGCAGTTGAATGATGGTTATGATGGGAATAAAGGTATAAAATATTATACTAGATTGGAGCTTAAGAATAAAGGCGGTAATATAGAATGCACTGATACTTCTATAAAAGTGATAGCTGCAAATGTGTTGGATATTTATATTTCCTCGTCTACTGATATGCTAGATAGTAATTATAGGCAAACAGTTGATAATAGAATAATTAATGCTAAAAAATATTCTTATAAAAGATTGAAGGATAGACATATCAAAGCTTATCAGAAGAAATTTAATCGTGTCAGTTTGAATTTAGGGCCTCAAAATAATACTATCCCAACAGATAAGAGGTTATTGGCATTTAGTGAAAAGGATGATCCTAGTTTTGCTGCACTATATTTTCAATATGGAAGATATCTAATGATAAGTGGAACAAATGAAAGAACAATCCCTTTGAATTTGCAAGGAATGTGGGCAAATAGTGTACAGGTACCGTGGAATGGAGATTATCATGTTAATATTAATTTGCAAATGAATTATTGGCCATCTGAGGTCTGTAATCTTTCATCGCTTAATTTGCCCTTGATTGAATTTATTAAATCTCTTGAGGCTTCTGGTAAGAAAACAGCACAAAATTTTTATAATGCAAAAGGTTGGTTGGCACATATACAGACAAATCCATGGCAATATACAGCACCAGGTCTTGACGTGTCTTGGGGTGCAACAACAACAGGAGGTGCCTGGCTCTGTTCTCATTTATGGGAGCATTATCTTTTTACACAAGATAAAGAATACCTTAAGAGTATTTATCCCACACTTGTAGGTGCTGCAGAATTTTTTCTTAGTACCATGATAGAGGAGCCTAAACATCATTATTTAGTTACATCGCCTTCAGCTTCTCCCGAAAATTCTTTTTATCAAAATGGAAGTACTACTCCTATTTATATTTGTATGGGACCTAGTATTGATATACAGATTATTAGAGATTTATTCTCAAATATATTGAGTGCAGCAAATATCCTTGGTATAGAGGATAATACAACGACGGAAATAAAGAGAGCTTTATCAAAACTTCCTCCTATACAAATAGGTGCTAAGGGTAATATACAAGAATGGTTGGAGGATTATGAAGAGGTAGATCCTCATCATAGGCATGTTTCTCAATTGTATGCCTTATATCCATCTAATCAAATAAGTGTGAATAGTACTCCACAATTGGCTAAAGCAGCTAAAGTAACTCTTAATAGACGAGGAGATGAGGGTACAGGCTGGTCCAGAGCTTGGAAAATTAATTTTTGGGCAAGACTGCATGAAGGCAATAGAGCATATAAATTGCTAAGAAGCTTATTACAACCTACTTATGATACTAATAATACAATCCTTAAAGGAGGTGGTACATATCCTAATCTCTTGTGTGCACATCCTCCGTTTCAAATAGATGGAAATTTTGGAGGAACAGCAGGTATAGCAGAGATGCTTGTACAGAGTCAAGATGGTTATATAGAGCTACTACCTGCCATACCTGATTCTTGGAAAAAGGGAGATTTTAGAGGTCTTTGTGTTAGAGGTGGTGCTGAGTTATCCATATCTTGGAATAATGGCATTATTGACAGTGTGGAACTAAAGGCACTATGTGATAATACTTTTAAAATTAAGTTAGCTAATAATATAAAAGCCTTTGTATGTAAAGGGCAAGAACTATATGCAGAAAAGGGAATCGTGAGTATAAAATTAGATAAAGGTAAAAGCATAAAGCTTACAACAGTATTAGATTAGTTATAAATACAGAAAATATTTAAAATTTATTAGCATTAATATAGACTTATTCATATCAAGTTTCTATATTTGCAAACCAATTTGAGGGGGAGCCTCTGAAAGTTAAAATTAATTAAAATTATATTAAGAAGAGAATGAAGAATAAGTACATTGACTTAGTTGGTCAAACTTTTGATTTTCCACAGGATGAGTTCCAAGTGAAAGATGGTATTTTATATGTAAATGACATTAATATGATGGATATCATAAAGGAACATGGAACGCCTTTAAAAATAACATATCTTCCTAAAATATCATCTCAGATACAGAGGGCAAAGAGAATGTTTAGGAATGCAATGTCAAAAGTTAGTTATGATGGAGAATATCATTATTGCTATTGTACAAAAAGTTCTCAATTTGAATTTGTCTTGGAAGAAGCTTTAAAAAACAATATACATATAGAGACTTCTTCGGCTTATGATTTAGACCTTATTAAAGCATTGTATGATAAGGGATTAGTAGATAAAAAGCTAATTATTATTTGCAATGGCTTTAAACGTCCTCAATATATAAGCAATATGGCAAATTTCTTAAAAGATGGCTGGAATAATCTTATCCCTGTACTAGATAATAAAAATGAATTGGAAGACCTGGACGAGTTATGTGATGTACCTTGTAATCTTGGTATCAGGATTGCTGCAGAAGAGGAGCCTTCATTTGATTTTTATACATCAAGACTAGGTATTAGGTACAGTGATATCATACCTTTTTATAAAAATGGTATAAGTAAAAATCCTAAATTTAAGCTCAAAATGTTACATTTCTTTATAAATACAGGTATAAGGGATACCTCATATTATTGGAATGAACTTTCACGTTGCTTGAATTTGTACTGCGACCTTAAACAGATTTGTCCAGAGCTTGATTCCTTAAATATAGGAGGTGGTTTGCCAATAAAGACATCATTAGCAATGGCTTTTGATTATAAATATATGATAGATGAGATTGTCTATCAAGTTAAAACAGTCTGTGATTCTCACAATGTGGCTGTTCCTGATATTTATACAGAATTTGGAACATTTACAGTAGGAGAGTGTGGCTCTACAATATTTAAGGTATTAGATGTAAAGCAGCAGAATGATAGGGAGTGTTGGTATATGGTTGATAATTCTTTCATGACAACTATGCCTGATACATGGGGTTTAAATCAGCGTTTTATATTATTCCCTATAAATAAGTGGAATGACGAATATCATAGAGTCTTTCTTGGAGGCTTGACCTGTGATAGCAAGGACTATTATAATTCTGAAGCACACGCAAATGCTATTTTCTTGCCAAGAATGAAAAATAGAAGAGAGCCTTTATATATAGGTTTCTTCCATACAGGGGCATATCAAGAGGCTATTTCTGGCTATGGTGGGGTGAAACATTGTTTACAGCCATCTCCTAAGCATATTATTATAAACAGGGATAGTGAGGGCAAGGTGTATTCTAAGGTATTTGCTGAAGAACAGACTTATGATTCTATGTTAAAAACCTTAGGTTATTATACTAATGAAGAGAGTTCTAAGCAATAAAGAAATCAAGCTTATAAGATCTTTATCCCAAAAGAAGTACAGAAAGGAATACGGTCTTTTTGTCGTAGAGGGAGAAAAGATGCTTGAGGAAGCTAGGAAATCAAATTTTCAGATTGTAGATATTTTCAGTTTGACAGATATAGGTGAGGCAAGTATGAAGAAAATTTCTTCATACACGACTGTCCCACCTTGTCTTGCTGTTATAAAGTCTAAAGATATTGATAATAAGTCTATTAGTAAATTAAAAGAGGAACTTATTAGTCCTAAACATAAGCTGTCTAATTATTTAGTATTGGATAATATTAGTGATCCTGGAAATTTGGGTACTATCATAAGGCTAGCTGATTGGTTTGGGGTACAAGCTATTATATGTAGCGAGAATACTGTGGATATATACAACTCTAAGACTATACAGGCTAGTATGGGTTCTGTATTTAGAGTAGATGTATACTACACTAATCTACATTCTCTGTTTACTGATATAGCAGATAAATGTGAACTTATTGGTACAGTACTAGATGGAGAAAGTTTATACGAGAGTAAATATTCATCTGATAAATCAAGAATTATAGTCATAGGTAATGAAAGTAAGGGCATATCTTCAGCTTTAAAGAGTTTAATAAATAAGTTTGTTACTATACCTAAATCGCCTGATTCTCAGTGTGAGTCATTAAATGCTGCAATTGCCACCTCTATTGTTTTGTCAGAACTTTCACGTTAATTATAGATTGTATTCATTCAAATTTTATTAAGATGTAATAAAATTATATCTTTGTATAAGATTTTATTATATGAATAAGGTATTATATTTCATAAGTCTTTTTTTTCTATTTATTGTATATTCGTGCAGTACAGAGAGTCGTATAATTATACAAGGCAAAAAAAAATCCTATGATGTAGATGAATTAGAGAAGTATATAGATAATAATCAGAAAGATATAAATATTACAATAGATAATATTAAAGAGCATTTAAGGTATGATGGTTATTATAATGCTAAAGTTGATACTCAATATGATAGAGGTCTTAATTATATAGTAAACTTAGGTAAACGCTATAAGATAGGCAGGCTTAAACACGAAATCTTAGAAGATGATAAACTCAATAAAGATATAAATGATTATATAAATAATAGCCCAATTAGTAAAGGTTCTTATTTATCTGAAAAGTTATTAAAATCTGAAAGTCAGAACATTATGTCTTATATGAGAAATGTAGGCTATTATGATTTTAATGAGAGTTTATCACAGTTTATTGCAGATACTTTAGCTGCTAATGCTAATGAAATTCCTCTGATATATAGAATTAAAAATAATACAAAAGACGATGGTAGTGAGCAAAATATTGATTTGCATAAGTATCATATAAATAAGGTATATATAAAGATTCCTAAGGATTTTAATTTTAGTATTGATAAATTGAGGAATATTAATCTAATAAAGTCTGATAGCTTATATAATGAAAATCTTGTAAATGAGACTTATAGAAGGTTTACAGAATTATCTATTTTTAATTCTGTAAATATACAGTTTTCTAAGATTGATACAAGTCTATTGAATTGTAATATAGAGATATTACCATCTAATGCACAAGGAGTTAAAGTCGATTTAGAAGGGACGCTTAACTTAAATAATATATATGGTATAGCACCCGGTCTTACTTATTATCATAAGAATCTTTTTAATGGAGGAGAGTATTTTAACTTTTCAGTAAATTCTAATTTTCAATTTAAAAGGGCAAAGAGTATAACAAAAGAGCTGTCTTTTTCAACAGGCTTAAGTATACCAATTTTTAGTAAGTATAAGTTTTTGAAAGATTTTGATTTTAGTTTTGCATATAATTATCAAAATAGACCTGAATATACTAGAAATATTATATCATTTTCTGGAGGAATTAACGGACGATATAAACTTTTTAATTATAATTTGTATTTAGTTCAGTTAAATATTGTTAAATTAAGTCAGATAAATGAGATGTTTCAAAACTCTCTAAAGAGTAATCCATTTATTACCAATGCTTTTAATAATCATTTTCATTTAGGAACAGGCTTGAATATAGTTTTATCTAATAATTATAATCTTAAAGAAAAAAAGTCTTTTTATTATTATACTCTACAAGTTAATAGTGCAGGTGCTGCTTTGAGCATGCTTAATCCAATATTAAAAACAAATGATAAAAATGAAAGATTGATATGGGGAAAGATACCT
This sequence comes from Candidatus Cryptobacteroides sp., assembly GCA_029257745.1. Taxonomy (GTDB): domain Bacteria; phylum Bacteroidota; class Bacteroidia; order Bacteroidales; family UBA932; genus Cryptobacteroides. The sequence goes on from JARIAS010000063.1 coordinate 8,525, forward strand.
TATGCTCAATATCTTAGGCTTGAAACAAGTATTAGTGAAACTCATTTCCTGTCTAGTTCGGAGTCTCTTGCTTACAGGGCCTTATTTGGTATTGGTTATGCTTATGGCAATTCTAAGTCATTGCCATTTGAACAGCATTTTTATGGTGGTGGTGCTAATAGTTTAAGAGCTTGGCAGGTTCGTTCAGTAGGGCCAGGTATTGCTAAAATGGATAGTTCTTTCGTTCTTCCAAATCAAACTGGAGATATAAAGATGGAAGCCAATCTTGAGTATCGTTTTAAATTAAAAGAATGGGGACCTGTAATCTGGGAAGCTGCATTTTTCTTAGATGCTGGAAATGTGTGGACTTATAATGATAAGTCCAGTGATATTATTAGACCTGGTCAATTACGTTTTGCAACTTTTTTAGAGAGTATAGCCTTTAACTGGGGAATAGGATCAAGATTTAAATGGAATTCATTGATATTTAGAATTGATTTTGGATTTAAACTACATGATCCAGCTAAGGCAGAAGGTGACAGATGGAGCTTGGGCATGAATCCAGGAGATTGGGCAGCACAAATTGCCTTAGGCTATCCTTTCTAAAAATCATATTTATCTTTCCAGCAATCTTTTAAATATTCTTTTAGCCCATTTTCTATTCTATTGTTACTTGCTTTGTAGAAACTCTTTGAAGATAGCTCTTGGGGCATAAATTCTTGATTAATAAAGTGATTCTCATAATTGTGTGAGTACTTATAATTCTTACCATAATCTAGGCTGGACATAAGGGGAGTGTTGGCATTTCTTAGATCCAAAGGTATAGGATGATTAGGACTATTCTTTACAAAGTCAAGAGCTTCATTAATAGCAAGATAAGCAGAGTTGCTTTTTACACTTGATGCGAGATATATTGTAGCTTCGGCAAGTGGAATACGTGCCTCAGGCATGCCTATTTTTTCTACAATATCAAAACAGGCGTTAGCAATCAACAAAGCATTGGGATTGGCTAAACCTATGTCTTCTGATGCAGATATACAAAGGCGTCTAGCAATAAATTTTACATCTTCTCCTGCATTTAACATTCTTGCTAGATAATATATGGCAGCATTGGGATCAGAACCCCTAATACTCTTTATAAATGCAGAAATTGTATCATAATGAGTGTCACTTTTCTTATCATATGTAAGTATGTTTTCTTGAATACAGTTCTTAACTAATAAATTGTCAATTATAATCTCTTCTTTGTCCCAATTACTTTGTATAATAAGTTCTAGTATATTTAGGAATTTTCGTGCATCGCCATTTGCATAATTTAATATAGTCTGGCTTTCTCTTAATTTGATTGCTTTATTATGTAATATTTCATCCTTTTCTATACTACGTTTGAAGAGTTCTAATAAGTCATCATTACTTAGAGCCTTAAGTGTATATACTTGACATCTTGATAATAATGGTTTAATTATCTCATAAGATGGGTTTTCTGTTGTTGCAGCAATTAGGGTAATAGTGCCGTCTTCAACAATTGATAAAAGGGAATCTTGTTGGGATTTAGAAAATCTATGTATTTCATCAATAAAAAGAATAGGGCTTTTAGAACCTTGTCCAAATATGGATTTCCTTTTATTTTCTATCTCTGAAATAATATCCCTAAGCTCTTTAACACCTGAACTAATGGCACTCAATGTGTAAAAATCCCTATCAAGTTTTTCTGCAATAATTCTGGCAAGGCTGGTTTTACCTACTCCTGCAGGTCCCCATAATATAAATGAGCTTATATTGTTATTAATAAGCATCTTATATAGTATTGCATCTGGGGCTAATAAGTGTTTTTGTCCTATATATTCGTCAATATTTTTAGGACGCATTCTTTCTGCTAGGGGAGCAAGCGGACTAGTATACATAATCTAAATCTTTTCAGAAAACATATACAAAAATAGTAAAAAAGAGATAGAATCCTTCAAAAGAACTATTTTAGCAATGCTTTTTTAAACTATTTGTAATAAAATATGTATCTTTGTAAGATTGCAATAAAATTAAACTGATTGTCTAATGTGTTTCTTTTATTTGAAGAATATGCAGAAAGGGCAGTCTTATTTTGTATAATTATGAATAAAAATTATGTTAAATCTTATATAGTACTATTTTTACTATGTGCATGTATCTCATGTGTTAAATTGAATAAGATTACAAAATCAGAGAATGAGTATAAACCTGAAGATAACATTACGTTAAATAATTCAGAGTTTATATTAAATTCAACAATTAATCCATTAACAAAAAGCCCACAGTTAGATCTTGATGGTGCAGGTCACTTTGAAAATGGAGACGTGAATAGGGTATTTTTACAGGATCAGACTAATAAGTATATTAAAAGTTTTGATTATACCTATGGAAACAAATATTATTGGTATAATATATCTTTGCAAGAGGATATAAAATCTTGTTATGTATCAGCTGTTTATCCTAGTGTAGTCGCAAGTAATTATGAGCGTTTTGTATGGAATATAACAGAAAATGCAGAAGCTGATATACTATTAGCCAAAGCTGTTCTTGTATCTGTATCATCTTCTAAGCCAATAAATTTATCATTTTATCACGCAATGCACAAACTTGCAGTGAATTTAAGGTCTAGCGATAATAGTGTATCTCAATCAGAATTGAGTACTGCACTTATTAAATGTAAGAATGTGAAAAATTCTGCTATTCTTAATTTATTGACAGGAGAGGTAATAGGTGTTGAAGGAAATAAAGTCAATATTGACAAAACAGGGGCAAATGTAGATTTTATTATACCCTCACAAGAACTTTCAGATATAAGTGTAGAAATACAATTAGGTGAAAGAAGGGTAGAGTATATATTATCAGACTTATTAGCAAATAATAAAGATGTACATGCTTTAGAGAGTTCTAAAACATTTGTTTTAAATATATTAGTTAAGCAAGATTCTTTTAGTATTGAGGGGAATAACATATCATCTTGGGAAAAACAAGGGGAGATAGAGGCTATTTTATAGAATATATGAGGATCACTTATTTATATACTTTCTTGTTTATATTATTACAGTTTATATCTTGTAATAAATTAGACAATAATAGTGGAAATAGATATAATAATCTTACTAATGATATAGATATATCTGTAACTATATCAAATGGCAGTAAAACTAAGTCTACTATTAGTAATAGTGGAAAAATGACTTTTCACTCAGGTGACAATATAAGATTGTTTACTCTTTCTCAGAACTTGGACTTAAGTAGTTATAGGCTTAAATATCAAGGAGATAAATGGCTTCCTCAATTGAGTTGGAGCGCTTTTAAAGGGGAGTATCTGGATTTTATTGCAGTATATCCTGATAATAATCAGAATATTAAAGATAATATCCTAATTCACACTATCTTATCAAATCAAAATGAGCCTCAATCTTATGAGGATTCCGATCTTCTTTATTCCCATACACGTGCACAGATGAGGTCAAAGGTCAATTTAGACTTTAGTCATTGTATGACTAGGATATCTGTCATCTTGCGTAGTGATGGCTCTTTTACTGGAGAGCAAATACAAAATGCAAAGCTTTATATACATTCCTATAAGTATGTCTATATTAATACTTTAAGTGGAAAAATTATTAAAGGAGCAGAGCCTTCTACTATTGTATTCAATCATGTAGGTGATAGTAAATTTCAGTCAATAGTATGCCCACATAGTATTATTGATGAATGGCGTAACGCAGCATGGATAAAGATTGAAATTGCTGGTAAAAGCTTTACTTATACAGCACCTAAGTATTTAAGTGATTCTAAGCCATTTGATGAGCTTAAATCGGGACATGAGATAGAGCTAACAATAAATTTGACTAATAAAGAGAATAAAGAAGATATAGATAATATAGAGGTTTGGAGAAATAAGACCGTATGGGTATATGGTATAAAAAATCCTCCATTGAGTGAGTGGGGCTATGTTAGTTTAGACCCTAAGAAAGAATTAGCCTTAACGTGGAAGCCAGAGTATGGTTGGTTTGATTGTAATAAAATAGACCCTAATAGGCAATCTCGATATAATTCAGATTCTGAAATATGCTGGGCAGCGGCTAATTCTAATATGATACATTGGTGGCTTAGTCAAAATAAAGACTATGTTGAGCGTTACGCTAAGTATAAGGGACCAGCTAACAATTATCCTAATTCATTTGATAGTGAGATATTTACATTCTTTAAGAAAAATTTTCCCAATACGGGTAATGATGTTTCAGCAAGTTTAAATTGGTTCTTTACAGGAAGGTATGGTACCACTGTAAGACAAGGAGCTGCATTTTTTAAGGATGTTTTTGGGGAAGGTAAAGTTATTTCAAGAATAATAACACCAAGGAGGGATAATTTTACTAAGGAGATAAAAAAAGCATTATCATCTAGGGAGGCCATAGAATGTACAATAAGGATACCAAGATACTTACATGCGATATCCGTGTGGGGTGCAGACTTTGATGATACAGGCAATGTTTCTGCACTTTATATTGCAGATAATAACGATGGAGATAGAGCAAAACAGGAAAAGCAGTACAAGTCTTATTTTAATGCTTGGATAATTCCTGCAGGCTTGGTAAGGGTACCTGTTAAGATTATTAATGATAAGGTGTATATGGAAAGCTCAGTGGCTGGAAGATTTACAATAGAAATTACAGATCTTAATTTCTTGCCTTTAATGCACGAAAAATGGGAAGAATATTTTGCTAGTAATAACTAAATAAACCTTTTATTGATTTTAAATAAAAGCTCTAATGGCAATTATAGAAAAAATAAAGATTAATAATTTTAAAAATATAGAATGGCAGGATTTGTCTTTTTCTTCAAAGATAAATTGTATATCTGGCAATAATGGAGAGGGAAAAACTAATCTATTAGATGCAATATACTATTTATCAATGACAAAATCTGCATTCTCTAGTTTGGAGAAGTACAATTATAGATATGGTAGTGAGGAGTTTTCTTTGTATGCTAAATATTTATTAAATAATAATTTACATACAGAATTACTTTATAAGGTATCTAATAAATCTAAAAGAATAAGTCGTGATGAGAAGTTGTTAGAACGTCTTAGCGATCATATTGGAAACTTTCCCATTGTTATGGTAAGTCCCTCTGACATAGCTTTAGTAGGTAATTCAGATGAGGAAAGGCGAAGATTTGTGAATTTTGTGCTTTCTCAAATTAATAAGGAGTATTTGGATAAAATAATGAGGTATAATTATATATTATCCAATAGGAATAAATTGCTAAAATTAGAAAGTATAGATAAGGATCTTATTGATTTTCAAGACATAGAACTTTCTCAATTGGCTCAGTATATATATGGGCTTAGAAAGCAGTTTATAGAAGATCTGAGTCCCATACTTGCAAAGTATTATAAAATATTATCTTCTGATAAAGAACAAGTTTCAATACAATATTCATCAGATTTGGATAGGGGAGATTTGTATACTATTTTAAAGAATAACTTTAATAAGGATCTAATCCTTAAAAGGACTAATTATGGTATACATAAAGATGAGATTTTATTTCAGATGGGGGAGTATTCAATAAGAAGATCTGGCTCACAAGGTCAGCAAAAGTCTTTTTTATTGGCACTTAAGTTTGCTCAGTATGAATTGATGAAAAAGGTACAAAATGTAGCCCCTATCTTGCTTTTAGATGACCTTTTTGATAAGTTAGATATGACTAGGGTAGAGAACTTGTTATCAATGGTTATCAGTTCAGATTTCGGACAGATTTTCATTAGTGACAGTAATAAGATACGTATGCAAAATATAGTTGATAAACTTACTATGGATAGTGCTTATTATGAGGCTGTTAATGGTTGCTTTACAAAGTTAGATTAGTAATAGATAAATAATTTATATAATAATTTAGAAGATATGAAAATAAAAAGGATTTTAATTGTTGGAATATCAATTATATTAGGAGTCTTTATGCTTTTTGCTGCATATAATCATGTAGCAAAACCTGAAGCCTATAGTGCCATGATTCCTTTCTTTATTCCACAACAATTGGCTCATTTATTTGCAATAATTACAGAGTCTTGTATAGGTGTTTTTCTTATATTACCTAAGAATAGAAGATATGCTGCTCTGGCAATGTGTCTATTGATGATTTGCTTTTTGCCCTTACATATATGGGATCTATTTAGAGAAAATCATGCAGAGAATATCTTAATCCCTACAATGCAGATTGCAATTATTAGGTTTATTATTCAAATATTAGTAATAGTAGCTACATTCTTTTTACATAAAGCTTTAGCTAAACTTGAAAAATAATATAATAAATGAAGAACTTTATATATAAAAATCCAACAAAGATATTATTTGGTAAAGCTATGATTGCCAAATTATCTAATGAAATTCCTAGTGATGCTAGGATTTTATTAGTATATGGTGGTGGTAGTATAAAGACCAATGGTATATATAATCAGGTAATGGACTTGCTATCAGCTTATTATTTTGAAGAATTTTCGGGTGTAAAGGCAAATCATGAATATGAACTATTACTTAAGGCTGTGGAATTGATTAAAGAAAAACAGTTAAATTATATTTTAGCTGTCGGTGGTGGTTCTGTAATAGATGCTTGTAAATTTATAGCAGCTGCCGCTAAGTATAAAGGTGATAATCCTTGGGATATGATGTCGATTCGCTATGTTGTTAAAGAAGCCCTAGCCTTTTCTACCATTGTTACGTTACCAGCTACTGGCTCTGAGATGAATTCTGGTGCAGTTATATCATATAGAGCTATTAAAGAAAAACGTTCTTTTAAATCTGAATTACTTTTTCCTCAAGCATCTGTATTGGACCCAACAGTTGTATCTTCCTTACCTGTAAGACAAATAGTTAATGGTATTGTAGATGCCTTTAATCATGTTTTTGAGCAGTATATGACTGAAAGAGAGGGAACTATACTACAAGATTACTTTGCAGAAAGTATCTTACATACATTAAAAGCGATTGGAAAAGATATAATTAAAGATCCCAGCAATTATGATTTGGCATCTGATTTTATGTGGTCTTGTACTATGGCACTTAATGGATTGATAGCACAAGGAGTGCCAACAGATTGGGGAATACATGCTATTGGACACGAATTAACAGCTTTATTTCAAATAGACCATGCACGCACATTGGCAATAATTGGCCCTAGATATTATGAGCATAATTTTGAGTTTAAGAAGCAAAAGCTTGCACAGTATGCTGAAAGAGTATGGAATGTACAAGAGGGAGATCTTGAGTATAAAGCAAAGCAGGCAATAGTGATGACTGAAAATTTCTATCATTCTTTGGGAATAAGTACTAAACTTTCAGATTATACGAGTGAGTATGAAGGAACAGCAGAACTTATAGCAGAACGTTTTACAAAAAGAGGCTGGTTGGGATTAGGGGAAAAGCAAAATGTTAGTCCTGATGATGTAAAAGAGATTATATTAAAAAGTTATTAGAACTTTAATAATATCAATAAAAGGCGTTAAAATCAATATTTTAACGCCTTTTATTATCTAAATAACTTATATTATAAGTCTTCTCTACTAAACGAAGCCATATTATCTAGTAGGTCTTCATTTGTCTTGTATAAATCCATTTGTTGAAGCATAAAGTTCATTGCCTCAATTGGATTCATTTCTGCTAAATATTTTCTTAGTACCCATACCCTACCAGCTGTATATGGCGTATAAAGCAGGTCATCACGTCTTGTTCCAGATAGTAAAAGATTGACGGCAGGGAAGGTGCGTCTATTTGCAAGATTTCTATCCAATTGTAGCTCCATATTACCAGTTCCCTTAAATTCTTCAAATATTACATCGTCCATTTTAGAACCTGTTTCAGTAAGGGCTGTTGCAAGAATTGTCAATGAACCACCACCTTCAATATTTCTGGCTGCACCAAAGAAGCGTTTTGGCTTTTGTAGGGCATTTGCGTCAACACCGCCTGATAGAACCTTACCAGATGTCGGTTGCACTGTATTGTAAGCTCTTGCTAATCTTGTTATTGAGTCTAATAAAATGACAACATCGTGTCCACATTCTACCAAACGTCTAGCCTTTTCTAATACCATATTTGCTACCTTAACGTGGCTCTCAGCTGGTTCATCAAATGTTGATGCAACGACCTCTGCTTTTACGCTACGTCTCATATCTGTAACTTCTTCAGGTCTCTCATCTATAAGAAGTACTATTTCATATACCTCTGGATGATTTTCAGCGATAGCATTAGCAATTGATTTGAGTAAGACTGTCTTACCTGTCTTAGGTTGTGCAACAATAAGACCTCTTTGTCCCTTTCCAATGGGAGCAAACATATCTACAACTCTACATGCTATATCATCACCTCGTCTACTAGTTTTGAGATTAAATTTCTCATCAGGAAATAAGGGTGTTAAAAAGTCAAAAGGGACTCTATCTCTGATAAATTCAGGTTTTCTTCCGTTGATATACTTGATTTTTACAAGAGGGAAATATTTATCACCATCTTTTGGGGGTTTGATCTCACCTGTAATTGTATCACCATTTTTAAGAGCATTAAATTTGATTTGATTTTGAGATACATATATGTCATCTGGTGAGTTTAGATAATTGTAATCTGATGACCTTAAAAAACCATAGCCGTCAGGCATTATTTCTAGTACGCCTGTTGCTTCTACTACACCATCAAAATCAAATTTGTTGGCTACTTGGGTATCGTTATTATTATAATTGCTGTAAGGACGTTTATTATTATTGTTATTACGACGATTATTTTGCTGACGATTTTGCTCTTTTTGTCTTTCTTCTAGATTCTTAATTGCAAATTTAGCCTTCTCAATAATCTCCTCTTTACTTGGTATCTTAGATTTTTTATCTTCAATACTGACTGTATCTTCTTTTGTCTTAATAGCATCAGTCTCTACTGTGCTTTTATCTTCTTTTGTTTCTATGCCCGTATTCTCAAGTTTTTTTTCTAGTCTAGGTCTACCTCTTTTTCTTTTTTCCTTAGATTTAAACTCTGCAGTTTCTGCTGTCTTTGCATTTTTATCAGAATTTTGTGATATATCTTCGCTTTTATTAGTAGCTAACTCAGTCTTAGTTTCTTTTTCATCTGTGTTTTTGACACTATTTTTTCTTGGTCTTCCAACCTTTCTTTTTACCTTAGTTTCTTCTTTATTTTCAGGAACAATAGTTTTGTCTGAGTTCTCTTCTGACTGTGTTTCAGTTTCTTTAGCCTTTGTTGAATCTTTTTTATCCTTAGGTTTCTTAATCTTATTCTTTTTAGCAGGTAATATATCTTTCTGTTTAGAACTGATAATAGCTTGCTGATCAAGTATAGCAAAACCTAGTTCCTCTCTGGACATCTTAGTAGTCCTACTAATTCCTAGCTCCTCTGCTAATGTGCGAAGTTTGTCTTCTGACATAGAGTTTAACTCAATTAGACTGTAAGTCATAAATAGTTGATTTAGATTTAATTAGATAATCTTATTTAATTTTTGTGATTTTTCACTTGAAAGATTGATAATCCCTTGATAGGAATATCTGAATTATTTACAAATATATACGTTTTTTTTGAGATATACAAGATATTTGAAAGATATAAATTATCTGTCCCAATAACTTGCACTCTTTTTAAATTTAAGCAAATCTGCTAATGCTGCGGCATTTGCGGCAATTCTGAAACTCCATGATTGCCATGTTCCAGTAGGTACCCATGATATAGAAATATTAAAGCAGTGTAGATCATATGTCGCACTTAACTGAGTAGTAGTTAATTTCATTTGCATAATATCTATACCTGAACTTGCATTTATGCTAAATTGTGGAGTGATTTTGACGTTTCCACTAAGACCAAGTGTTTGAGTAATACGACTTTGTTCTACTAATTTATTATTTACCGTATTATAAGATTTAAATAATGATATGTTATAGTTAATATTTAAAGACCATGGTACATTTGGATTGGTATAATATAACCAGCCACCAGGTATATATTCTCCAGTCAAGGGGTGATAGTATCTCCTTTGATAAAAACTGCTAGGATTGGCGTTGTGGCCGTTATCTTCTCCTTCTGCAGGACTTTGAGCGAAATTTTTTGTGCCATCATTTCCATTTATATGTCCTTGTCCTGAGATAGAATAAGATAAAGAAGCACTTGCACTAGTAAGTCTAGCCAAACTCTTATATCCAGATTGCACAAAATTAAACTTATTTATACGTCTGCCATTAGCATTTAGTGCATATGGATCAAAATTCATATTGGCACTGACATTTACCTTACTAAATAAGGAAGTAGACATACTTACACCTATATTACTCATATTTAATGAGTCGGCTAGAAAATTATATCCTGTTGATATATTAAATTGGTCAATCAATTTAATTTTTTGAACTCCCTTACCAGTCGTATCTCTAAGATTTCTAACTTTTGCTTCTAGGTTGTTACCAATACTGATACTTGCAGAAGCTGTCTTACCTTTTCCCGGAGGAGAATTTAGCTGTCCTGCATATATGTTATAATCATAGCTTCTTTGTTTACCATCTTTATCAGTATATTCATATGTTCGCCATCCGTTGGCATAAGTCCCAAGCTCTGGACTGACAGAAAATGAGATGCTAGGTGAAATAACGTGTCTGATAGCTTGTATTCTATGTATCTTACCAAAATTAAATGTTCCATAAATACGAGTTGACATAGACATACTACCAGAGTAGCTTTGACTAATTCCAAATGAGTTAAGTTGTTTACCCTCAATCCTTTCGACTCTATTAGTCTTTGGATTGTATTTTACAGAACTTTTTCTGAAGTACCAATTTTGCCCATAACTAATACTTGGGTTAAAATTAAAATAATTAGCTAGGGTAAAACTTGGAAGTCCAATAGAGAAACGATGATTCATACCTGTTTTAAACTTGTCATAAAATCCAGGTTTATTAAATTCTCTAGCTTTGAAACTTATTCTATTTTGTAGAGAGGTGTTATAGCCAAAAGAAATCTTTTCATAAACCCTTTCTTTGCCAACTCTGTTTTTTCTTCTGAAAGGATAAAAGGTAGGTACGGATAGACTTATATTTGGCAATGAAAAGCTATAAGAAGAATCCCTTGAGTTCTGATTGTGTAATAGGTTTAGTGATAAGTTAGCCTTACCATTCCAGTTCTTGGAAAAAGATATAGAAGATGATGCCTGATTCTGAAGAGCTTCAGTGACAGATCTAGAATTATATCTGTTATTAGATGGACTAGAGAAATTGACTGAAGCAGAAAAAGAGGTTCCAGGCATAAATTTGGGGTCTTGTTGATGGGACCATCTTAAAGCAAGGTTCCTACTTTGGAAGAAATCTGGACTGCCTTTTTCTCCTGATTGGTCATTAGAATAGGTAAAGGCAAAATTGCCATTAAATTTATATAATACCTTATATCTTGAATTGATATCAACACTCCAAGAACCTAAGGTGTAGACATCTCCTGTCACTGATAAATCAAAGTGATCTCCAAATACAAAATACATACCTAAATCTCTCATATAGAATCCTCTAGACACTTCTTCACCAAAGGTAGGCATGAGTAGTCCAGTCGCTCTTTGTGGTCTTTTAGGAACGAAGCCAAAAGGTAATACTATTGGCAGAGGAACATCTTCGACTACTGCCCATGCAGGACCAAATACTGTTTTTCTACTTGGTTTAGTTATAACTTTAGCCGCTGTTAGAGAAAGATAGTAGTGTGGGTGTTCAAGGTCGCATACAGTATATTTTCCATCTGTGATATTTATAGATTTATCGGGCATCATTTTAATGTTATTGCCCTGTAATAGTCCCTCATCTTGTTGAGTTACCATATTGGATATGATAGCCTTTCTCGTTTTAAAATTGTATTTTAACTCTTTCATCTTATAAGTAGCGTTGCCTTCTGTCATTGTCGGCATACCTATTATCTGATTGCTAAGAGTGTCAAGCCTACCTTTTGCATGCACAGTTCCAGTGAGCATATCATATTCCATAAAATCTGCTGTAAGTTTAAGATTACCATATCTAACCACAACATCTCCATAGTAGTATACCTTTCTTTTTCCATTACTAAAATCTTGAACAACAGAGTCTTTAGCACTAGAAAATGCAGGAGCGTCAAGAGAACTTTGTTTTTGTAAGGAAATACTATCTATTCTGTGTAAAGAGTCTGCACGATGTATAGAATCTCTACGGGCCTTTAATGAGTCAGATAAGTGTATATCTTTATGCTTATTGAACAAGACAGCCTGATTGAATATGGATTTAGTCTTTTTGTCTTGCCCATAACTTGTATATGAAACTAGACATAGTGCTAAACTTAATAATAGTATTGTATATATTGATATATTTTTAGCCTTCACCTTACTTTTACACATAAATATGTTTTTGATAAAAGAGAATTTTACTAAATTCGCATTATACAAAGATATTTTATTTTGAACAATTCACAAAAATCATTTACTTATATTATTCTATTTATTGTCTTTCTTGTCCAATATTCACTAAATATTAGGGCAGAAGATAAGATATTGTCTTTAAAAACTGTCTGTATAGATGCAGGTCATGGGGGTAAGGACGCAGGTTGTATTAGTATTAACAAAAAATTCAAGGAAAAAGATATTGCACTTGACATTGCATTAAATCTAAAAAAACTTATAAATAGTGCATATCCTGAAGTTAAAGTTATATTGACAAGGAGTGATGATAGATTTATCGAATTATCCGAAAGAGCAAGAATTGCAAATGAGGCTAATGCTGATTTATTTATATCTATCCATGTTAATTCAGTAAGTGTCAAAGGACGTTCTTCTAGCACTGCAAATGGTTTTTCTATACATACTCTTGGGCAATCCTCTAATAAAAACAGGGATTTATTTAAGGCAAATATGGAATTGTCTAAGAGAGAAAATTCGGTAATTTTATTAGAAAATGATTATTCTACTACTTATCAAGGATTTAATCCTCATGATACAGAATCGTCTATATTCTTTAATCTTATTCAGAATGCGAATCTAGAGCAGAGTGTTAAATTTGCTACCGAGGTAAATAAGGCAATGAGTAAGGGGCCTATTTATAATAACAGGGGGGTGTCTCAAGATCCATTCCTAGTTTTATGGAAGACAACTATGCCATCAGTACTAATAGAAACAGGTTTTATCACAAATAAAAAGGATTTATCAGTATTATCATCAAAAAATGGCAGGCTTCAGATTGCAAAGAATATATTCAAGGCCTTTTTATCTTTTAAAAATGAATATGATGCTAGTTTTACTGTATATTCAGAAAAAAAATTAGAGCAAAAAGATACAATGTCTGAAGATAATATGCAGGACAGTTTTTATGCAATCCAAATAGCAGCCCTGTCAAGAAAAATAAGTAAAAACTCTGCCTTGTTTAAATCTTATACAGTAAAAGTAGTAAAGAAAGGTAAATTGTATAGATATCTAATCTGTCCAAGTGAGTCTTTAGATTATGTTAAAAAGCAATCTGAAAAAATTAAAAAAGAATTTAAGGATTCATATATCGTCATTGTTAAGAATGGTGAGGTAAAAGCCTTAAATAGGTAGTCCTCTGAAACTTATACTTGCTTTTCTTTATTTAGATATTTTATAAATTATAACTTGTTGATTTTTAGTTAGATTACATATTTTTTATTAATATAACTTATTGATAATGAGCTTATTGTAAAAATCATCTCTTCTTAAACGTTAAAATATTAGATTGTAAAATTTGTATAATAAACAATAGCAAAAGCATTTTTTTATTTAGTTTTTTTCTATCAATTTTGTAGAGCTTTATGAGAAAGCATCAGAATAATATTAGCAAAAATAAATAAAAAATGAATCAAATAAATCATAATACTATTTGGGGTAATTGTCTAGAAATTATTAAAGTTTTATTAGACAATGACAACTTATACAACTTATGGTTTAAGCCAATCAAAGCAGTAAGTTTTGAAAATTCTGTACTTACATTAGAGCTTAAATCTGATTTTGTTAGAGAATATTTGGAAGATCAGTTTGATTCTATTTTTAAACATGTCTTAAAACGTACAATAGGACCTGATGCTAAGCTTAGTTTTATGGTTAGGCAAGTCTCTAATCAATCTGCTATAAGCATACCTGCTAATATTAAGACAAATACAGATACAAGAGCTCAAAAAACTTCTGCTCCTACTACATCTGCAAGACCTAGTGCAAATGTTTATCCTGGTTTAAAGAATCCTCAGGTGAATTCTAGATTAAAGAAAGAATATAGTTTTGAGAATTTTGTACAAGGTGATTGTAATAAGTTGGCAGTATTGACAGGTATGGATATTTCTGAAAAGCCTGGTGTATCTGCTTTTAACCCATTATTTATATATGGTAAGCCTGGTCTTGGAAAAACTCACTTGGCACAAGCAATAGGTAATAGTATTAAACAGAAGTTCCCTGACTTGAATGTACTATATGTAACAGCAAGTGAATTTAAGCTTCAATATATGCAGGCAGGTGGAGTTAGGAATATGATACCTGATTTCTTAATGTTCTATATGAATATTGATGTGCTTATTATGGATGATATTCAGGATTTGGTTGCACCTGGTACTCAGAACGCTTTCTTTACTATATTTAACAGGCTTCATAGTTATGGAAAGCAACTTATTTTTACGTCAGACAGACCACAGGTTGAGTTAAATAAGTTTGAAGAGAGGATTTTAAGTCGTTTAAAGTGGGGTTCCTCAATTATTCTTGAATCTCCATCATTTGAAACGAGATATGCTATGCTAAAACATAGGTGTTCTAGAGAAGGCGTTGAAATTGCAGATAATGTGTTGGAATATATAGCAAAAAGAATAAAAACTAATTTTAGAGAGCTAGAAGGTGCATTAATGTCTTTATTGGCATATTCTATTAATGGACATCAAGAAATAACAATTGAATTGGCGGAAAAGACTATTACAGGTCTTGTCAGTGAAGATATAGATGATAAAAAAGAACTTAATATAGAGTATATTGTAAGCACAGTAAGTGATTATTTTAGTCTTAGTAAAGATGAATTACTCTCAAAATCAAGAAAAAGAGAAATTGTTCAAGCTAGGCAGATTGCAATGTATCTGTGCAGAAATTACTTAAATTGCTCATTATCTAAAATAGGTGAGGAGTTAGGAGGAAAAGACCATTCTACTGTTATGCACGCTTGTACTCAAATAACAGATCTTATAGGATTTGATAGAAATATTAAGAAATATGTTAATGAAATTGAGAAAAATCTTGTTACTATCAAAAATTAGTTGTATCTTATAAACTCATTTTAAATTAATACAATTATGGATTCAAGTTTAGTAATAAAATTTTTCGAAGAAATAACAAAAATACCAAGAGAGTCGGGACATGAAGAAAAAATAGCAGAGTATCTGATTAATTTTGCAAAAGAACGTAATCTTGAGTATAAAAAAGATAAGGTAGGTAATGTCTTGATTATTAAAGAGGCTAGCAAGGGGAAGGAAGATGTTCCAAGTTTAGTCTTGCAAAGTCATCAAGATATGGTTTGTGAAAAAACACCTGAGTCTACACATAATTTTGAAACAGATCCAATTAAATATGTCATTGAAGATGGTTGGATGATTGCTAAAGAGACAACTCTAGGAGCAGATGATGGTATAGGTGTTGCAGCCAGTCTAGCACTTTTAGATAGTGATATAGCAATGGGAAGATTAGAATGTTTGTTTACAACATCTGAGGAGACAGGTATGGATGGTGCAATGGGATTGGAAGAAGGATTCTTTACATCTAAAACACTTATTAATCTTGATTCTGAAGATGAGGGACAGTTATTTGTTGGTTGTGCAGGTGGTTTAAATACTACAATTGATTTTGATATCAAGAGGGAAGCAATTTTAGATGGATACAAACAGTTGAAGTTGAAAGTATTTGGAGGACAAGGAGGACATAGTGGAGATGATATTAATAAACTTCGTATGAATGCTGTGCAACAAATGGCAAGATTCTTATATACTCTTCCTTTTGATTCTTATCAGTTATTAGATTACAATGGAGGTAATAAATATAATGCCATTCCTAGGGATGCAGAAGCTGTTATAGCTATTCCATCATCAGAATTTGATAAGGTGAAAGCAGAACTAGAAAGATTTAGTCATACTATATCAAGTGAATTTGCAACAAGTGACCCTAATGTTAAGGCTAGTTGCGAGGAAGTAAATACTTATAGTTCAGCTTTAGATAAGTCTGTTACAACTCGTCTTATTAGATCATTAGTAGCATTACACAATGGTATAGCTGCAATGAGTCAAGATATACCTGACTTGGTAGAGACTTCTTCTCACCTTGCATTTGTTAAAGTTCAAGATTCAAAGATAATAGTAGGAACTAGCCAGAGAAGTTCTGTTGATACTGCTAAGATGGCTGTTGCAGATAAGGTTAAAGCTTGCTTTGAATTGGCTGGTGCAAATGTAGTTCGTTCAGATATTTATCCAGGATGGAAGCCAAATATGCAGTCTCATGTAATGGATAGAACTGTTGAAGCATACAAAAAGATTTTTAATGTAGAGCCAAAGGTAAAAGCAATACATGCAGGTTTGGAATGTGGTCTTTTCCTTGAAAAATTCCCTTATCTAGATATGATTTCATTTGGGCCTACACTTAAAGGTTGCCATGCACCAGGTGAAAGATTAAATTTAGAGAGTAATGAAAAATTTGTAAAACTACTAGTTGAAGTTGTTACAAATTATAGTTAATAGTTAATATAGTTTATAGGCTGTGGTATATTATATACTGCAGCCTTTTTGTTATAATGAGTATAAGAGATTGTGATGAGATTATTAGCCCCATCTTTGCTTTCTGCAAACTTCTTGCATCTTTCAGAAGATATAGAATCAGTAAATAATAATGCAGATATTTTTCATCTAGATATAATGGATGGCTCTTTTGTGCCTAATCTTTCATATGGTTTTCCTGTAATAGAGGCAATTGCAAAAGAGGCTAAAAAGCCAATGGATACTCATTTAATGATAGTCAATCCAAAAAAATACTTAAAAAGATTTGCAGATACTGGAACTAAGATGCTTAGTTTTCATCTAGAAGCAGCAGATAAAGCAGGGGATAATCCAATAGATTTGTTAGATGAGATTAGAACTTATGGAGTACAAGCAGGTTTAGTTATAAATCCTGATATTGAAGTCTCAAGACTTTTTCCCTATTTAGAGCATTGTGACTATGTACTGATAATGTCAGTCTTTGCAGGTTTTGGAGGGCAAAAGTTTATAGAATCAACATATGATAGAGTAAGAGAAGTGAAAAATGAGATTATAAGGAGAAAATTAGACGTAAAAATTGAGGTTGATGGGGGAATATCACTTAGCAATGTTGATAAATTACATGAATGTGGTGCAGAAATATTTGTAGCAGGTTCTTCATATTTTAAGGCAGATAATAGAGAGTTATTTGCAAAAAGTATGAGGAAAGAATTTTAGAACGGGAAGTACAAAGACTTAAAAAGCCTTTAATTCTTCATAAACTCTATCTATTGGAAGTCCCATGATATTGTAAAAAGAGCCTTCTATCTTATTTACAAAGGCATAGCCTATCCATTCTTGAACTCCATATGAACCAGCCTTATCATATGGTTTATATTTTGTAAGATAATATGAAATCTCTTCATCGCTGATACTATTGAAGTATACCTCACTAATACTTGAAAAACAAACTACTTTGTCTTTAGTTCTTAGGCATACTCCTGTAATTACTTGATGTTTAGAATTGGATAGTTGTTTTAGCATATCAAAAGCCTCTGCATAATTTTTAGGCTTACCTAGTAGAAGAGAGTCTTTAAGAACCATGGTGTCAGCCGTTAGAAGCATTTCATCGCACTCAAGTTCTCTATGAAATGCTGAAGACTTTGCTTTTGCCAGATATTGTGGTACTTCATTATGAGGCATATCAGCAGGGAATATCTCTTCAAAGTGAAAATTATTATCTATCTCAAAATCAATGTCTAGTCCTTTGAGTAGTTCCTGTCTTCTTGGGGATTTACTTCCTAAAATAATTTTTCGTATTTTCATCAGTTAGCATAACTTTTTATCTTACAATCTCTTATTATTTAAGTGCTTGAAGCTAAATCTTATTAATTTAATGTTTTATTATAAGTAAGCTTAAAATTTAGCTTTATACTTTGATACAGAGAATTGCCAAGTGCCTTGTGCTTTCATAACTTTTTCAACTATCTCTCTTACACAAGATTTTCCACCATCTCTAGTGCTTATCATGGTAGAAATGTTTTTTACTTCTTCAACTGCATCTTTGGGACAAGCGGGAATACCTACGACTTCAAGTACACTGATATCTGGGATATCGTCTCCCATATAAAGAACATTTTCAGCTTGTAAATTATGTCTATTACAAAAATCTCTAAAATCTTTTAATTTATCTCTAGAACCTAAGTATACGTCTTCATCTATGACACCACAGGTTCTAAATCTAGCTCTAATAGAGCCTGAGCGTCCACCTGTAATTACACCAACATTATAGTTCTGCATGCAGGCCATGCGAATTGCAAAACCATCTTTTGAGTCAAAGGTCCTGTATAATTCTCCTTTTAAGTCGCAGAAAATACCTCCATCAGTAAAAACACCATCAACATCAAATACAAAGGCTTTTATCTTAGTAATATCAGTCATTATGAAATGTTTTTATTCGTATTTATATCAAAATCCATCTCCTCTTCAGGACTCTCATTTTCTAATTTAATCTCACCATATTGTTGCTCGTATTTATTAATATTATCTGCAATAGTATGTAGCAGTCTAAGCATGTTTTGGGGACTCATAACCACACGTTGCTCTAACATTGGGTTTTTCATTCCCGGTAAGAAACTTAAAAAATCTAGGACAAATTCTGATTGGCTTGAATGTGCGACAAAACACATATTACTATATAATGCTTTTAGTTGTGAAGGCTCAAAATCTATTTGTAGTCCATCTTGAATTTCCTCTTTTTCTAGATTTTCGTCTTTTTTATTCTGCATAACAATCAATTTAAATTATCAAGTTTACAAAGATACTTAAATAATTAGTATCTTTGTAAGATGTTGTAATATTATTTTAAGTAAATAAAGAATATATAATATATGGAACTTTCAGCAAAATACAATCCTGCAGAGGTAGAGGATAAGTGGTATTCAACTTGGATAGAGAAAAATTACTTTCATTCAGAGCCTGATTCAAGAGAGGCTTATACAATAGTAATTCCACCTCCAAATGTAACAGGTATACTACATATGGGGCATGTACTTAATAATACTCTAAATGATGTGCTAATTAGAAAGGCAAGAATGGATGGTAAAAATGCCTGCTGGGTTCCTGGTACGGATCATGCTTCGATAGCTACTGAGAATAAAGTTGTAGAAAGACTTAAGTCACAAGGGCTTAGTAAGGAAAATTTAAGTAGGGAAGAATTTTTGAAGCATGCTTGGCAGTGGAAGGAAGAACATGGAGGTATAATACTTAAACAGCTTAGAAAATTAGGAGCTTCATGTGACTGGGATAGAACAAAGTTTACAATGGATGAAGATTTATCTCAAGCAGTTATAAGAAGCTTTGTATATTTTTACAATAAGGGTCTAATTTACCGTGGAATAAGAATGGTAAACTGGGATCCCGTAGGTCATACAGCGGTAAGTGATGAGGAGGTAGTGCATAAAGATACTAAGAGTCATTTTTATCACATAAAATATTTTATTGCAGATGAGAATGGACAGCCTACGGATAAGTACCTAATAATAGCTACTACTAGGCCTGAAACAATCATGGCAGATGCGGCTATAAGCGTTAATCCTAATGATGAAAGGTATCATTATCTAAAAGGTAAAAAAGTACTTATACCATTAATTAACAGAGAGATACCAGTGATTGAAGATGAGTACGTAGAGATGGATTTTGGTACGGGTTGTTTGAAGGTTACACCTGCTCATGATATTAATGACTATGAAATAGGTCTAAGACATAATCTTCCTGTAATTGATATTATAGATGACAATGCCTGTCTTAATGAAAAAGCTCAAATCCTCGTGGGAGAAGATAGATTTGTTGCTAGAAAAAAGATTGCAAAGATGCTACAAGAGTCAGGTAATCTGCTTAAGATAGATGAATATATCTCTCCAATTGGTTATTCAGAACGTACTAATGCTGTAATAGAGCCTAAACTTTCTATGCAATGGTTCTTAAAAATGGAAGATTTGGCAAAAGATGCCTTACTTTCAGTAGAGGAGTCTAGGGTTAAACTTATACCTGATAAATATAAGAATACATATAGACATTGGATGGAAAATGTCAGGGATTGGTGTATCAGCAGACAGTTATGGTGGGGACAGAGAATACCAGCATTTTATTTGGCAGATGGTCGTTATGTCGTAGCAGAAAATCTTGATGAGGCATTCAAGCTTGCCAAGAAATTAGATGCTGATATCAAAATTACAGAACTTAAACAAGACGAAGACGTATTGGATACTTGGTTCTCTTCTTGGCTATGGCCTATATCTGTATTTGATGCAGAGATGCCTGGTAATCCTGAACATAAGCCTAATGCCGATCTGTCGTACTACTATCCTACAAATGACTTGGTAACCGGACCAGATATTCTTTTCTTCTGGGTAGCTAGAATGATAATGGCAGGTAATGAGTTTTTACATAAAGAGCCATTCCAAAACGTATATCTGACAGGTATTGTTAGAGATAAGCAAGGACGAAAAATGTCTAAGACCTTAGGAAACTCTCCTGACCCTCTTGTCTTGATAGAGCAATATGGTGCAGATGCAGTACGTATAGGTATGTTACTATGTGCGTCGGCAGGTAATGATATATTTTATGATGAAAGCCAAATACAACAGGGTAGAAACTTCTGTAATAAAATATGGAATGCTTACAGGTTGTTGCAAGGCTGGAGTGTAGATGAAAATATGGAGCAGAGCCAAAGTTCTAAGATAGCAGTAGCTTGCTTTGAAGAAAAGTTAAAATATAGCATATTGCAAGTAGAGGAGCATTACTCTAAATTTAGAATTTCTGATGCCCTAATGTGTAATTACAAATTATTCTGGGATGATTTCTGTTCATGGTATTTAGAGATTATCAAGCCTGCATATGGTCAGTCTATTGATGCAAAGACTTATCAACAAAGCCTAGACTTTTTTGAAAAATTGCTTAAGATGATACATCCTGTAATGCCTTTTATTACAGAAGAATTATGGCAAAATATAAAAGAAAGGAAGGATGGTGAAAGCATTATGTTTGCCTCTAGTCCAAAAGCAGATAGCTACGATGAAGAACTTATAAGTCAATTTGAGATTGCTAAAGAGAGTGTTAATGCGATAAGGGCTATTAGGCAGCAAAAAGGTATTGGAAATAAAGATGCACTTACAGTTCAGATAAGGTCAGACTATCCTAATGCTATGCTTGATATTGTTAAGAAGTTGGCAAATGTATCAGAATTTATTATTGTGGATAAGATTGATAATACTAAGGCTGGTATGTCTGTACTTGTAAGAACATATGAATTGTATGTTGAGTTGAACACCTTAATCAATATAGAAGAGGAATTAGCAAAGTTAAAAGAAGCACTTTCATATCAAGAAAAATTCCTTAACTCTGTCCGTAAAAAATTATCAAATGAGAGATTTGTAAGTTCTGCCCCTGCTAATGTTGTCGAGATAGAACGTAAAAAGGAAGCAGATTCTATGGCGAAGATTGAATCTTTAACTTCGCAGATTAACTCATTAATAAACAATAAATAAAACTTTTTTGTTATTCTATAAAACATTTTTGTTATGATATATTTTGAGGATAATTTAAGGGTAAGATACTACGAAACTGATAAAATGGGCATTGTTCATCATTCAAATTATATCAGATTTTTTGAATGTGCCAGACTTAGTTTTATGGAGAAGATGGGCTTTGGTATAGAGAAGTTTGAGGAGGCAGGTATAGTCTTACCAATTGTGGAGATTAAGTGCAATTATAAGTATCCTACTACGGTAGGAGAAAAATTGAGGGTAACTGTGGAAATTCAAGAGCTACCTAAGGCAAGATTTAAATTGCATCAGAATATTTATAATGAAAAAGGTGTTCTATGTGCAAGTGGCTATGTTGTTTCTGCTTTTATGAATACAAAGACTAATAGGGTGCAATCTTGTCCTGAAGAATTTTATAAAATATTAGAAGAAGAATTTAAAAAAGGCTAATATGATTTCTTTAAATAACATTAGTCTTAGTTTTTCAGGTGTAGATTTATTGGATAATATCAATTTTCATATATCAGAAAATGATAAGATAGGTTTAGTAGGAAAAAATGGTGCAGGGAAGTCTACCATAATGAAAATATTGGTTGGAGCTCAAAACCCCACAAGTGGTAGTATTGACAAGCCTACTCACACTAGCATTGCTTATTTGCCTCAGATTATGGAGCATCATAAGGGCAGGACAGTTATTGAAGAGACAATGACAGCCTTTGATGTTTTTGCTCAGAAAGAAAAAGAAATTGAGGAACTTAATGCACAGCTATCCAAAAGAACAGATTATGAGTCAAAGGAATATCTTGAACTTATAAGTCGTTTTACAGAATTAAATGATTTATTAACAATAGAAAGGGCAGAAAGTCCACTGGCAAAGGCAGAGAAAACTCTTTTAGGTCTTGGATTTAAGACTGAAGATTTTTCTAGGAAGACGGAGACTTTTAGTCAAGGCTGGAATATGAGAATAGAACTAGCAAAGATATTGCTATCAAAGCCTGACTTATTGCTTTTAGATGAGCCTACCAACCATTTGGATATAGAGTCAATTGAATGGCTTGAAGCTTACTTGAAAAATTATAAAGCATCTATAATATTAGTATCTCACGATAGGCGTTTCTTAGATAATATTACAAATAGAACTATCGAGATAGTACTGGGTAAGATACAGGACTATAAAGTTCCTTATAGTAAGTATTGTATACTAAGAGAAGAAAGACTATCACAACAGATGGCTGCTTATGAAAATCAGCAGAAACTGATAGAAAAGACTGAGGAATTTATAGCAAAGTTTAGGTATAAGCCATCTAAGTCCAATCAGGTTCAATCTAGAATTAAGGCTTTGGATAAGCTGGAGCGGATTGAGATTGATGAGAGTGATAATGCAAGAATGAATGTACGCTTTAAGGCTTCATCAAGGAGTGGAGATATTGCTTATAAAGCAACAGATCTATCCTTGGGTTATGGTGAAAAGTTAGTGTTTTCTAATGCCAATATTGAGATTAAAAGAGGGGATAAAGTTGCCTTCATAGGCAGAAACGGAGAGGGTAAAAGTACCTTGATGAAAGCTATTATGGGGGAAATTCAAGCTATGAGGGGAGAGTCTAAAATAGGTCATAATATAAAAATTGGTTATTTTGCTCAAAATCAAGAAGATGTCTTAGATAAAAGCATTACAGTATTTGATACCTTGGATAGACTTGCAGTAGGAGATATTCGCACAAAACTTAGGGATATTCTAGCCCAATTCTTGTTTAGAGGTGAGGATATTGACAAGCGTGTGTCTGTATTGAGTGGTGGCGAGAGAGCGAGATTAGCTATGGCTAAATTATTGTTACAGGAGCATAATCTTTTAGCACTTGACGAGCCTACAAATCATATGGATATTAAGTCAAAAGATATATTAAAAGAAGCTCTTAAACAATATGATGGAACATTGCTAATAGTTTCACATGATAGAGATTTTTTAGATTCTTTGGTTGATAAGGTCTATGAATTTAGGAATGGTAGTGTCAATGAGTATTTAGGTGGGGTCGAGTACTTTCTTGAAAAACGAAGTTTGGAAAACTTAAAAGAGCTTGAAAGAAAAGAAGTTATTAATACTAAGCCTTTAGAAGATAATAAATCTAAAGAGGAAAAAAATGACTATATTAAGCAAAAGATTGATAATAAAGAATTTAAAAAGCTAAAAAATAGATATCAATTTGTCGAAAAACAAATATCAATCATTGAGAATAAGATAAAAGATATAGAAAAAATACTGAATGCACCTTCAGATAAAGACGATATAATATCTTTAACCAGAGAGTATTTGGAACATAAGAGAGATTTAGATAACTTTATGCTTGAATGGAGTGAACTAGGGGAAAAATTAGAATATTAATAAATAATATTATGAAAACAAGTTTTAAATATATAGCAGTACAGTTATTATTGCTTTGTACGCCATTATTTCTTAATGCACAGGAGAAAAAAATGCTTGAAAAAGAGATTAGGCATACCGCTTTTTCTAAGATAGAGGCAAAAGAAGAGTTTGAAATAGAATTTGTAAAGAGTGATACATATTATGTTAAATGGGAGCTTGAATCTAGGCTTAATGAGTATGTAAATGTATATGTTAAGGATAATACTTTATATACAGACATAACTAGAAAGGGTTTGTTCCTTTTGCATAAAATACATAAAGCAACTGATTCAAAAAGACCTGTTATAAAGTTAAAGATTTATTGTCCAACTATTAGTCAGATGACTTTGGAAGACAATATCTATATAAGTGAAGAATCTGATGAGATTACTGCAGACAATGTAACTATTAAGGCTGAAGATAAGGTAAATATTGAACATTTGAAATTAAAATCAGATATTGTCAATTTGGATTTTGAAGATAATGTAAAAGCGAATATTGTAGTGAATTCTAAGAAATGTGTAATAAAGGCAGATGATAAGGTGGCACTGAAATTAAATATTAAGTCTCCTTCGGTGAATATCAATCTTTTAGATAACTCTCATATAGAACTAAATACAGAGTCTGAAAATCTTGAACTAACATCAAAGTCTTCTGCTAAAGCTACATTGAAAGGTAATACACGAGTCCTTAAAGTAGAGGCTAAGGCTTCTTCAGAAGTTGAAGCATTTATGTTATCTTGTGATGAGGTATATACTTTATTAGAATCTGCTACACTTAGGGTTGGAGCTAGACAATTTATCAATGTAAATATAGTTGATGATGCTACTTTAATATATAAAGGTAATCCACGTTTGGATATAGCAAGGATAGAAAAATCAACATTAAGACTTTCAAACGAATAAGATATGATAGTACTTGATTCTCATTGTGATACACCTTCACAAATTATGAGGTTAAGAGATTTGGCAAAGGATAATAGATATGCACATATTGACTTTCCAAAGATGAAAAGAGGCAAGATAGATGCCTCTTTCTTTGCATTGTTTTCACCTCATACAATGTCACAAGACAAGGCTTATCAATATTGTAAACAGATGATAGCTGCAGTATCGGCTAGCGTAGAAGCAAATTCTGATTATGCTAGTATGGCAGCATCTACAAAGGATATTTATAGGCTTAAGAACGAAGATAGGATTGCAATACTACTAGGTATGGAAAATGGCTCGGCATTAATGTCATCTATGTCTGTACTTGATGAATTTTATGAATTAGGATTAAGGTATATTACGCTCTGTCATAATGCAGATAATGATATAGCGGATTCTGCAGCTGAGGCTAGACATTGGAATGGTTTGAGTCCATTTGGTAAAGAACTAATTAAAAGAATGAATGCCATGGGCATAATTATAGATGTTGCACATGCCTCTGATAAAAGCTTTTATGATTGTCTTAAATATTCAAATAGTCCTATTGTATCAACTCACTCTTGTTGTAGAGCCTTAGCATCTTCTCGCAGAAATATGTCTGATGATATGATTAAGGCACTAGCAAGTGAAGGGGGAGTAATACAGATTAATTTTTACCCTGTATTCTTATCTGATAGCTTTGCTAAGCTCTTATCTGACTCTAAGTTAGATGATAAGGCTGATATGATAGAGGCAAATTTTATCAAGGAGCCTTCAAATATAAAATATATAGAGCAGTGGCATAGGGTTTTAGATGATTTAAATGCCCTCGAAAGACCTTCATACAAGAGGGTAGTAGAACATATTGATCACGTAGTACAATTAGTCGGTATAGAGCACGTTGGTATAGGCTCTGATTATGATGGTATTAATGTTTGTCCTAAGGGTTTGGAGGATATTTCCAAATTTCCTATAATATTTGAAGGCTTAAAGGAAAGAGGTTATAGGGAACAAGATATTGAAAAGATTGCTGGGGCTAATTTTCTTAGGGTCTTTGAGCAGGTTGAGAGTTTAGCTCTTCTTTGATGCACTCTAATAAGAATTCTAAGGCTTTGACAGCAAATGCTTCCATATTTTCTTGCCTACTCTTATGTGACATATATTTCATAGACTTCTTGCTTAAGGCAGAGCTAAAGCCTATCCAGACAGTGCCTGCAGGATTAAATGCGTCAGGATATTTATCAGCTAATCCTGTGCTTGTAACAGCGTAATCACTCTTAAACAGCTTTCTTACCCCTTCTGCCATTTCCATAGCAACTTCAGAACTGACAACGCCTTTTTCTTCTATTAGAGATAAATCTACATTAAGAACTGTGTTCTTTATTGATATAGCATAGGAGGTAACAGAGCCAAGGTAGTAGTTAGATGCACCTGAAACAGAGCTAACTATATGTGAAATTCTTCCTCCTGTACATGACTCAGCTACGCTTAGAGTCTTAGAATTATCTTTTAATAACAAGGCTAATTCTTTATTAATTTGATTTATATCCATTTTTAACAAGGTATTTAAGTATATTTTTTACAATAGATGGACCTTCATATATAAAACCTGTATATATTTCAACTAAGCTAGCCCCAGCGTCCAACATTCTTTTAGCATCCTCTCCTGACATAATACCCCCAAGACCTATTATTGTTAATCGGCCTTCAGACTTATCATGTATATATTTTACAAGCTCTATACTTTTTTCAAGCAAAGGTTTTCCAGACAAACCACCATCACCTATTTTATCTAAAATATCTGTGTTTGTACTCAGATTATTCCTGTTTTTTGAGGTATTACTAGCGACTATTCCGTCTATGCCAACCCTTAGAGAATAATCAATAATATCATCAACTTGGTCTTTAGCTATGTCAGGTGATATTTTTAATAAAATAGGCTTATAAATATCCATAGCTGCTCTTTTGTCTAAAATATCGTCCATTATGTCTGAAATAGTTGATACATCTTGCAGATTGCACATATTCTTAACATTAGGACAAGATAAATTAATTACAAACATATCTACAAAATCGTAAAGTAAGAATAATGATTTATCATAATCATAAGCTATCTTTTCGTCTTGTGAAATAGTATTCTTGGCTAGGTTGGCAATAAGTATTACATTGGGTCTTTGTTTTTTGACTTGTTTTATAACTTCGATAACCCCATTATTATTTATCCCCATGCGATTTATAATAGCCTTATCTTCAGGCAGTCTAAATAATCTAGGACTTTGATTGCCTTCCTGAGCCTTAGGTGTAATTGAACCAATCTCGACAAATCCAAAACCAAATAAGGATAATTGATTGTAGCCTTCAGCATTTTTATCAAAGCCACCAGCTAGACCGACAGGATTGGGAAACTTAATGCCTAAGACCTCTGTTTCTAAATTAGGATGTTTATAGCTGTATATCTTCTTTATTATAAAAGAACAAAAGCTTAGTTTAGCTATTAATTTAAGTAAGATAAAAATAAAATTATGAACTTTTTCAGGCTCAAATTTGAACAATAGAGGACGAATAAATTTCTTGTACATTTCAATGTTTAATTATGTTACAAAGTTAATAAAATTAAACGTCTTTTTTAAGTTCAAATTCTTCATAAGTATTGTCATCATACAATATAATTATCCTTTTTTTTGACAGCTTAACTGAATCATCTTTGATATTATCATCTAATGATTTGCTTTCTGTTATATCCTCATGAGAATCTGATATTTGATCATTAAAAAGTAAAGGCTCTGTAAAATCACAATTTTCACTTATATCTTCATCTATTGAGTCAGTCTCTTGTTGAACACTTTGTTTGGCCTCACTCTCGTTAGAGTCTTTAAATATTGATTCCCCTGATTTTGTAAAAAACCAGTTGGCGTTAATATTTTTATAGGTATTGGCTATTTTATCTAAGGCATCAAATGTTGGCTTAGATCTTCCTGATAAATATCCTGAAATAGTAGATGTGGATAATCCTGTTTCTTCTGCAAATTGTGTTTGATTCTTACCTAATGCTTTTATTAGTAAATCTATCTTATTTTGAGACATAATTCTTTTGTTTACAAATGTAAATATAGCTAATATTTTACAAAGCTGTATGTTTTATATGTAAAATTGTTGAGAGACTGATAGGGGAGTATTGTATTTTGAATATAGTTAATTTAATAAATTACACAAATAAGCTTAAATAGTTGATAATGATATAAGTATATATAAATATTAAATACTAATAATAGATTGATTATAATAATTTAACTATTTACGAAAAGTTATGTAATATTATATATCATATAACTATAAATATATTACTGAATATCAATATATTATAATTAGATAATTTTTATTATAACTTATGATTAAGTTTACATTTGTAATAATTTACTTATGTAAATAGATACTAAAGCTTCGATATGGTAAAATGCGTAAAAGTGTATAAGTAATGCTTAAGATTGGATATTTACTTGAGATTATATAATTTTGTTAGATATTTAAAATATTATTATGATACCCAAAATTCATATAGAAGATTATCATTATGATTTGGCTGATGAGAGGATAGCCAAATATCCATTACAAGAAAGGGATAAGTCAAAACTTTTGTCATATAAGGACGGAAAAATATCTGAGCATATTTTTAGTGAGATAACAGATATTATAGATCCTGAAAGTATGATTATCTTTAATGAAACAAAGGTGGTTCCTGCCCGTTTACATTTTGTTAGAGAAAGTGGAGCACACATAGAAATCTTTTGTTTAAATCCATTTGAACCTAAGGAATATAATTTGGCATTTGCTACTACATATAAGTGTAGTTGGAATTGTGTTGTCGGAAATATTAAAAGGTGGAAGGATGAGTATATTTATCTATATAATCCTAATAATGACGAGACTATAAAGTTATTATCCCTGAAAGCTAAATTATTGGGAAGAACAGAAAAATCAGCAATTGTAGAGTTTGAATGGCAAGGGGATTATAGCTTCTCAGAAGTTTTGGATATGGCAGGTTCTATTCCTATTCCTCCTTATCTTAATAGAGATACTGAAGAAATTGATAAGGAAAGGTATCAGACCTTATATGCTCATATTGCGGGTTCAGTTGCTGCACCTACTGCAGGTTTACATTTTAGTGCATCTGTATTAGATAAGCTTAAAGAGCTTAATTTTGATATTGAAAAGTTATGTTTACATGTAGGAGCAGGAACTTTTTTACCTGTAAAATCTTCTGATGTCTCTGAACATATTATGCACAGAGAGCCTTTTGTTATAAGTTTGGACTTATTAGAAAAGCTTAGAAATAAGAATAAATCCCTTATAGCCGTAGGTACAACTTCTGTTAGAAGTCTTGAGTCTATATACTATATAGGTGTTTCTGTTATAGAAAATGGTGATATTCAAGATGTTAGCCAATGGCAGGCTTATGAAAGAGAGTATACATATAGTACAAATGAAGCTTTAGATGCACTTATTGACTATATGAAAAAGAGGCAAATCAAGGAATTAAGTGTTGGTACTCAGATTATTATAGTGCCTGGTTTTAAATTTAGGCTGGTTGATGTACTTGTAACTAATTTTCATCAGCCGGAAAGCACCTTAATATTGTTAGTTTCTGCCTTTGTTGGAGGTAATTGGCGTGAAATCTATAACTATGCCTTAGAGCATGATTTTAGATTTTTAAGTTATGGAGATAGCTCAGTTTTATTTAGAAACTCACAATAACTTTATCATTAGCATATTTCTTATTGTGAGGATATTCTCTAGATATTTTACAATTAATATTGATATATTTGCAGTCAATTTGATAAAAGCTAATTAAAATAGCTAGAATTTTTATTATAAAATTTAGATATACAATTTATATTATGTTAATATTGGCATTACTTGGATCACTCGCCCTATTCTTATATGGTATGAGCCTAATGAGCAATAGTCTTCAAAAATTGTTTGGAGATAATTTAGCTCAACTTTTACCCAAAATTTCAAATAATTCTATAACTCAACTTTTATCCGGTTTGGGATTATCTGCCGTTAGTTTATCATCACGCTCTGTAACTGTTATGGTTGTGAGCTTTGTTAATGCAGGTTTACTTTCTTTAAGACAGGCAGTAGGTCTGATTTTTGGTGCTAATATAGGCATAACTGTAAGTGCTTGGATAATAGCATTTTTTGCCTTTAAGCTAGGTTTAGAATATTTAGGATTCCCCTTTCTGATTGTCGGATTCTTCCTTATGACAAGCAAGAAGGACTTATATAAAAATCTCAGCGAGTTAATATTAGGAATTGCCCTGCTATTTATTGCAATAAAATTTATGAATCAGAGCATAGATAAATTAGATCATCTAGCTTATTTTACAGATTTTTTTGCATCGATTAACTCGTATACATATTTAGCTATACCTATATATCTATTCTTAGGTGTACTTATTTCTGCCTTATTTGAATCTTCTACTGTAACAATTATACTTACATTTATATTGCTTAATTATGGCTTAATTGATTTTTCACAATCAATAGCAATAGTGTTAGGTGCAAATATAGGTACAAGTATTACAGCAAATATTTTAGCTTTAAAAGCTAATGTTCAGGCTAAAAGAGCTGCATTGATACATTTATTACTAAATACTAGTGGAGTGGCAATTGCAGTATTATTCTTCCCTATTTTAGTTAATCTCTTATCTTGGTCAGAATCTATATACAATCTTTGTGCTGTGCATTCGCTTTTTAATTTGAGCATAGCTTGCATTTTGATACCTTTCAGCTCTTATATCGTAAACTTGTTAAAACATATTATAGTAGAGAAAGAAGAGAAAGATACAAGATTAAAGTTTATTGGTACTACCCTACTGAATACAGCCTCTTTATCTATATATCAAGCATTTAAGGAAGTAGATAATTTTAGTTCAATTACATATGAAGGTTTTTCGTATGTAAAACTTGCTGTTAATGAAGATGATGCAGATAAGTTTGAGCAATATAGAAAGAAACTTGTTGAGTATGAGAATATTACTGATAAGATGGAAACAAGTATTGCAAACTATCTAAGCCAAATTATGAGTTCTGAAATAACAGGAGATAATTCATTGAAAATAAAGGTATTATATAGGCTAATCAGTGAGATGGAAAGTCTTGGAGACAGTTGTGATAATATTAGTAGGATACTTAATCGTGAAAGATTACATAATCGTAGATTTGGCAAGGAAAGTATAGAGAAGTTAAATTTATTAATAGATAAAGTAGATCTTGCGTTTAAGCAAATGAATATTAATATTAAACGTACTTTAGATGGCAAGTTAATAAGTATAGATAATGCCTATAAAGCTGAAGAGCAGATAAATACATTAAGGAATAGCCTTAGAGATGAGGTCATACAGGAAATTGAGTTACAAAATGGTAATTATCAATCACTCAATTACTTCTTGGATATAATATCAGAGTTAGAAGCTATGGGGGATTTTATGATAAATATCTCTCAAACTCTCTTTAAATTAAATAAAAAAGCGATATAAATAAAGTGTAATGGCTAGAAAAAAATTGGATCTTGTTTTAGAAAATGTTGAAATTGAGGCAGTTGCTGCTGAAGGTAAGGCTTTAGCACATCTTGAAGATGGCCGAATTGTCTTTGTTGAGTTTGCAGTACCAGGAGATATTGTAGATATTAGAGTAACAAAAAAGAAAAAAAATTATATGGAAGGTACAATAGTAAAACTAGTAAAGCCTTCCGATAGACGTTTAGAGGCATTTTGTGAACATTTTGGCGTTTGCGGTGGCTGTAAATGGCAGTCTCTCCCCTATGATATGCAATTAGAAGCTAAAACAAAACAAGTTAATGATCAGTTATCAAGGATAGGACATCTTAGTTTTTCAGAGGTTAGACCTGCCCTTGCATCTGATAATACTAAGTACTATCGCAATAAATTGGAATATTCATTTTCAACAAAGCGTTGGATATTAAGGGATGAAGATGAGCAAAATATACCTGATAATGAAAAACAAGGCTTAGGTTTTCATGTTGGTCGCTTTTTTGATAAGGTATTAGATATTAAAAAATGTTATCTACAAAAGGAACCATCAAATGCAATACGTTTATTTATAAAGAATTATGCACTTGAACATAATTTAGACTTTTTTGATATCAGGGAAAATAAGGGTTATCTTAGAAATTTGTTTATACGTTCCAATGAGGCAGGTGACTTTATGATTATACTTTGCTTTTTCTATGATGACAAAGATAGTCGCAATCCCCTACTGGATAGTTTATTAGAAGCATTCCCGCAAATTACATCATTATATTATGTCATAAATACTAAGCTAAATGATAGCATTAGTGATCAGGAGTGTATCCTATATAAAGGTGATGAAGTCTTATTAGAGAGTATGGAAAATCTTAGCTTTCGAATAGGACCAAAATCTTTTTATCAGACTAATAGTCAGCAAGCATATAAGCTTTATTCTGTAACAAGAGATTTTGCAGAATTACGAGGAGATGAAGTAGTATATGATTTATATACAGGTACGGGCACTATTGCACAGTTTGTTGCGTCTAAGGCTAAAAAAGTAATAGGTATTGAATATGTGCCTGAAGCAATAGAAGATGCCAAAGTCAATGCGAAAAATAACAATATTGATAATTGTTCATTTTTTGCAGGAGATATGAAAGATATATTAACTGATGATTTTGTTAAAGAACAGGGCAAGCCAGATTTGATAATACTTGACCCTCCCCGTGCAGGTATACACCCTGACGTCGCAAATGTTATATTAAATGCAGAGGCTGAAAAAATAGTCTATGTAAGTTGCAATCCAGCCTCACAGGCTAGAGATTTAGCAATAATTTGCAGGGACTATAAAATAGATAAAATACAGCCCGTAGATATGTTCCCACATACACATCATGTAGAAAATGTAGTAAGATTAACTAGAAAAAGTCAGGAAGAAATACAGGAAGTTCTACAAAATAATTCTTAACTTTGTAAGATTGTTGCAATAAATTATGATTATAGACAGTATCCTTTTTTTAGTAGCCTTATCCCTTATAATTTTAGGAGCTAATTATCTAGTTGATGGTGCTTCATCATTAGCTAGAAAGATGGGACTTAGCGATTTTCTCATTGGATTGACTATTGTAGGT
The DNA here is from genome assembly GCA_029257745.1 of Candidatus Cryptobacteroides sp. Classification (GTDB taxonomy): domain Bacteria; phylum Bacteroidota; class Bacteroidia; order Bacteroidales; family UBA932; genus Cryptobacteroides. Next base: position 41,761 of record JARIAS010000063.1, read on the forward strand.
ATGGGAACATCTGCACCGGAACTTGTGGTAAGTATGATGGCAGCTTATAGAGGAAGTGCTGATATTGCTCTAGGTAATGTGTTAGGTTCCAATATATTTAATACACTACTAATTTTAGGTGTAACTGCATTGATACGTCCTATAACAATAAGTAAAAAGGTACAAAGGCAGGATTTACCAATGAATATTTTTACAGTCTTGCTAGTCATAATTCTTGCATTTTTCCATATATATCTAACAAAGGGTGAAGCACAATATACATTTGGACTAATTGATGGTATAATATTCTTATCTGTATTCATTACTTATTTATGCTATTCATATTTTAAAACTAATAATGATGAAAATCAGATAGATAATAATACAAAAAATATTAAACTCCCCGTATCTATATTTATGATACTTGCTTCACTTGTTGCTCTAGTATATGGTGGTAAATTATTTATTGATAAAGCAATTATTTTAGCTAATTATATAGGCATTAGTGAAAAATTTATGGCAATCATTATCCTTGCAGCAGGTACATCTATGCCAGAATTAGCAATATGTATAGTATCAGCACTTAAGAAAAAGGCAGATTTAGCACTTGGTAATATCATTGGTTCTAATATATTCAATATACTATTGATACTAGGTTCATCTGCACTAATACAAGACTTAAATTTTTCCAATATTAATATAGTGGATATATCTGTTTTATTACTTAGTACAGTATTAGTCTTAGTCTTTACACTAATCAGTAAAAGAAAGATAAGCAGATTATCTGCATTCATATTACTAGTATTGGATATTTTTTATTTTACATGGCTCTACTATAATATGTAGGCATAAAATATTACATTATGGCGTTTAAAGCAACCAATTATAAATTAATGAATGTGGCTACTTCTAGAGTATTTGATGATGAAGGCTGGACACTTTCAGATCCTTTATCTGACGAAGCATCATTACTTAGAGCAGTCTACGAAAAAAGGCTATTTACGCCTTGCGATGATTTAAAAGGCATATATCGCTATGCCAATTGGTTACCAATATCAAGGATATTAAAGAACTCATCAGCACCTATAACATATAAGAGTATAGGTATAGCGAATAAATTAGGTTTGAATAATCTATATATAACCTTTTCAGGATATTGGCCTAAGATGGGGGCAATGATGGAAACATGTTCTTTTAAGGAAACAGAGGCATATTCTGTATGTGCAAAACTACCAAAAAGCAAAAAAATACTTATTGTACAATCAGCTGGTAACACAGCAAGGGCCTTTGCTAAGGTATGCTCTGATAATAATATCCCTCTAATAATATGTATTCCAGAAGATTGTATACATGATCTTTGGTTTAGAAAAAAACTGAAATCTTGTGTTAAGGTAATTGCAACACCCAATGGATCAGATTATTATGATGCTATAACACTAGGAGAAAAATTGGCACAGGATCCTATGTTTATGCTTGAAGGTGGTGCTAAGAATATAGCAAGAAGAGATGGTATGGGGACCACTGTATTATCTGCCGTTGAAAAAATAGGACGTATACCTGACGCTTATTTTCAAGCTGTGGGCAGTGGTACAGGTGCAATAGCAGCATGGGAGAATTGCCAAAGATTGCAAGATGATGGGCGTTTTGGTAAAAATAATATGAGAATTTATACTTCACAAAATATCCCTTTTACTATAATGTATGATTCATGGAAGGCTGATTCAAGGGAATTATTGGCCATTAGTCCTGAAGACTCAAGGCACAAGGTAGAAGTTATTTTGGCTAAGGTCTTATCTAATAGAAAACCTCCATATAGTATAGCAGGAGGACTCTATGACATATTAAAGGCCTCTAATGGAGATATGTTTGCCGTAACTAATGATGAGATTATATATTGGCTAATGCAATTCTTAAATACAGAAGGAGTGGATATTTTGCCTGCTGCTGCAAGTGCTGTTGCTGCTTTAGATAAGGCTGTAAAAGAAAATGTAGTAGATAAAGACGAGTGTATTATGCTAAATATTACAGGTGGTGGTATGTTAAATGCAACACAAGCTGGTTTTTATCGTAAAGAAGCAGATTTAATACTAAGTCATGATTTAGAGGCTGATGAAATAATAGCAAACGTAAAAAAAATACTATAAGATATGAAACAAATATTAATTGCATTATCTCAAGATCTAGAAAAGATAATACAAACAGATTCACTTGCAAAAAAATTAGACATAGCTACTTATACACATAAACTAGTCGAAAATCCTAAAGATTTTTTACATGAAAGTATAGATTCTTTAACTCATTTTGGATTAAAACTACTATTAGTTATAGTGCTTTATATAGTAGGTTCTATTATAATAAGGTGGATTAAAAATAGTCTAAAAAGATTTTTTAAGAAGAGAAATACGGAACAGACAGTCGCTTCTTTTACTGTAAGCTTAACATCAGTAGCTTTAACAGTTTTGCTTATAGTATCTGTTGTAGGCTTACTTGGTATAAATACTACCTCAATAGCAGCCTTATTTGCAGCCGGAGGTATGGCAATTGGTATGGCACTTACAGGTACATTACAAAATTTTGCAGGTGGATTAATGATACTTATTTTCAAGCCTTTTAAAGCTGGAGATCAGATTAAAACACAAAATTATGAAGGTTTTGTAAGCTCTATTAATATTGTCAGTACTAGGATACGTACCTTTAACAATTCTATTGTAGTAATGCCTAATGGTGCATTGTTCAATAGTAATTTAACTAATGTATCTGAGACAAAGGCTCATAGAGTAACATGGAAGGTTGGGGTTTGCTATGGTGTTGATTCCCAAAAAGTAAGAGAAGTAATATTAGATATTCTTAATAGGGATACACGTATTTTGCATGCTAATAATGACAATCCTATAATTTCAAATCCTGCAGTTAATCTAAGTGCATTAAATGATAGTAGTGTAGAGTTTTATGTGAAGGCATGGACAAGTTATGAGGATTATTGGTCTGTATTTTATGAAGTTTTGGAGAAGATATACACAGAATTACCAAAACAAGGCATAGATTTTCCTTTCCCTCAATTGGATGTTCATTTACATAAAAATGAAAATTAATAATCTATTTTAAAATAAAATCCGAGCAAATTTCTGCTCGGATTTTTTATTGTATTAGATACTACATTATTCCAATATTTTCTTTTGCTACAATTGGATTAGCATATATGCCATAGAATATATCTCTTAGTTCTTCCTTATTAAGTTCTAATTCTACACTGCTTAGTTGTTTTTCAGTGTATGAAAGAAATTTATTCATTTGCTCTTCAGTATACATGGCCTTGTATTTATCTTGTTTATGGAGCAAATCATAGGCAATATAATTATTAGGCCATAGCTTATATGCTTCTATAATACGTTGGTCAATATTCGCCCTGAGCATTTGATACTTTTCATTCCTATTCTTTTCGTCAGCTTTAGCAAGTTCTTCTCTTGTAATAGGTTTGGCAATGCTAAGATGTATATTACCTTTTTGTTGCTGTATACCCATCATAATACTCTCTAAATCTTCTGTTTCTGATTTTTTATAAGTAGAGTATCTTGAAATTAGAGTTTCTCTTGCCTTACGTATATCACAAGGTTCATATTCATATGATATACTAAGTGGTACTATGTGTAATTCTGCAAAATTTTCTTCAAAACTTTTACTACCACTCATATCAAACATTTTTAAGATACCTTGTTCAGTCTTATCTAAGCCATCTTTTGCCCTACCCTCTTTTTGAGCTATCCAAATAGATGATTTTCCACTGATTATAGACTGTCTTATATATTTAGATAAAAGCTGTGATGATAAATATAGACTTCTAGCATTAATTCCTCTAATGACTTTAATCATTCTGTTAGAACGTATCAAATATTCTACATATTGATTAGTCAATAAATTATCCCCTACTGCAATTTCAGTTAGATCTAAGCCATTTTCATTTAGAACAATCTGTGTTATGGCGGGGTCGAGAATAATGTCTCTATGATTGGAGATTGCTAAATATCTACTATTCAAGTTTTTTAGATATTCTTCACCATCATAAGTAAATTGTTTCGCAGTATTTTTAAGTACCCATCTAACAAAGTTAGCCATAACCAACTCTTGAAACTCATTGACAGTTTTAATATTTGATAGAATATTTTTCAAATAGTCTTTATCCTTGTCAGGGAACATTATCTTTGATACTTGAGCAACAAAAGGATGTTCTGCAACTTTAGATAAGGCAAGTGATGCCTCTTCATCTGAATAAGGTCTTATATTTTCAAATTCATTATTTTCTTGACACATAGTAAATCCTAATTAGAAAGCGACAAAGCTATAAAAATAAAAGGAGTATAACAAAATATAGCTTGGCTTATGCTGTTAATTTTTGCATAAGTTCATCAAAATTGCATTTTTCCTCTGAATATGCCTGGCCAAAAGCAATACCATCTCCTAAAATTTCAAATTTAGCATCTTCTGCTAACTGATTCATAATTTTTATACTTCCCCCCATCCAAGTAAATGAGCCAAAGCCAAAGAAGCGTCTATTTTTTAACATTCTAGACTTTAATCCATATAAAAATTCTCTTACCGCAGGATAAGCATCGTTATTATAAGTAGGAGAGCCTATAATGATTGTATCATACTTAAAAGCAGCGGCATATGCGTATGAAAGATGCGATTTATTGAGGTTGATTATATCATACTCAATCCCCTGTTGTTTGAGTCTTTCAGCAAGAGCAAAAGCGGCTTTTTCTGTATTCCCATACATGCTGGCATATACTAGGCAGACTCCCCTATCAGCTTGATATTGACTTAATTTTTGATATAGAGCTATAACCTTATCAGCTTCTTTTTCCCATATTGGGCCATGAGTACTACATATTCTGCTTATTTTATATGCAGAGATTTTACGAAGTGCAGCTTGAATAGAGCTACCATATTTTCCCATAATATTAGAATAATATCTGATCATCTCTCCCCTGCTTTCCTCAAATTTATCATGCTTATCACCGTCTACTGCACCAAAGCAACCAAAGACATCGCCTGCAAAAAGGCTTTCTTCTTCCACATAGTAGGTCATCATAGTTTCAGGCCAATGTACCATAGGAGTCATCTTAAAAAGCAGACTGGCTCCACCAAGTTCTATTAGTTCCCCATCTTTTACCTCTCTAAGATTTTGATTTATATTATGATAGCCCTTAATCATAGGCAAGGCCTGTTTACTAGCTATTATCTCTATATTGGGATTAAGTTCTATTATAGAGAGCATAAGAGCCGAATGGTCAGGCTCCATATGATTAACTACTAAATAATCTATCTTTCTATCAGCAATTTCTTCTTTAATATTTGCAAGAAATTGTTCTTTGAAATCTACTTCTGCAGTGTCTATTAATGCAACTTTATCATCACCTAAAACTAGATATGAGTTGTATGTAACACCTTTGTCTAAAGGCCACTGATTTTCAAATAATTTGCTACTGTGATCATCTACTCCTATATAACGTAGTCTTTCAGATAGTTTCATAAGTATACTAATTATGTTGTTATTAATTTGTAGTTATATTACAAATATAATATAATTTGAATATATCCATAGTTTAATTTTATTTATATTTTCTGTCAAAATATTGTATAAAAATCAAATATATAATTATTCATATCGATATATTTTTCAGAATTGATGAAAAAATTCGTATATTTACGTGATTTGAATATTGACAGGATAAAAAGTATTAATATATGCACAACAAATTGCAAGAATTGACTGATAAGCTCTACAATGAGGGCTTGTCAAAGGGTAAAGAAGCAGGAGAAGAAATCCTAGCTCAATCAAAAAAACAAGCAGAAGAGATTATTGCTAAGGCTAAGGAAGAGGCCAAAAGTATAAAAGAAAAGGCTGAGCAAGAGGCTAATGATTTTAAGCTTAAAATAGAAAATGAGGTTAAAATGGCAGCTAGCCAAGCTCTTCAAGCTACTAAGAAAGATATAGAGAATCTTATCATAGCAAATATCTCTGATAGCAAAGTAAGTCAAGAAATGAAGGATACAGCCTTTGTTAAAGAACTTATAACAGAGATTGCTAAGCACTTCAATACCGATGAAGCAAAAGACTTAGAGTTCATACTTCCTGCAAAACTTCAGTCAGATTTAGAACCATATATCACTAGTGAACTATCAAAAGTATTATCTAAAGAGATTAGTGCAAGTTTTTCAAAGCAATTATCTTCAGGCTTCAAAATAGGTCCTAAGGATGGTAGCTACTATATAAGTCTTACAGAGGAGAGTTTTAAAGATCTTATCTCTGGATATATGAGGGAAAAAACAAAGAAAATACTATTTGGTGAATAAACTTGTAAGCGAATGAATAATTACGAATATATCATCGCCAGCTTGCCAAATCTTAGAATAGATATAGATAGCCAAGACTCTCTTAATGAGCAGGATATCTATGAATTTATCCTTGATAATTGTAGCGAAAAAGATAGAGAGAAAATTAATTTTCTGCTATCATCATATGATGAAAATCAACTCAATAAAGACTTTTATCTTAAGGCCTTGTCTAGTAGAAATACTTTTATTGCTGAATATTTTAATTTTGACTTATTATTAAAAAATCTAAAGGTTAAGCATATTAATAAGGCATTAGGAAGAGATGACAATCAAGATATTTTCTTGGAGTCAAGAGGTGAAATTGAAGAGTCAGAAGATATTAATAAGGCTTTAAGTCAAGATAATCTGCTACAAAAGGAAAGAGATATTGACGCTATCGTTTGGAAAAAAGTTGAAGAACTTAATTGTTTTGATTACTTCAATTTAAATGTTGTTTTAGGTTTTATCATAAAGCTTAATATTGTTTTAAGATGGCTAAAACTTGATAAAGAAGAGGGAAAGAAACTCTTTAGACAATTGGTTGAAGAGATAAGGGGCAGTTTTAAAGGTGTTCCTGAGAATATTAGCGGTAATATAAAAAAATAAAAACAAAATATGGGTAATACTAAAACAACAGGACAGGTAACAGGTATAGTTGCTAACTTAGTAACTGTACAGACTAATGGTCCTGTATCAGAAAATGAGCTTTGCTATATTGATATAAAAGATACAAAATTACTTGCAGAGGTTATCAAAGTAAATGGTAAATATGCTTCTGTACAAGTTTTTGAAAGCACTAGAGGATTGAAAAATGGAGATAAAGTGGAGTTTGAAGGCAGAATGTTAGAAACTACACTTGGTCCAGGTCTGTTATCCAGTGTATATGATGGTCTTCAAAATGACCTTACAACAATGGAAGACGTCTTCTTAAAAAGAGGAGAGTATACAGATCCTCTAAACCATGAAAAATTGTGGGACTTTACTCCCCTTGCAAAAGAAGGTGACAAAGTAGAGGCCGCAGACTGGTTAGGAGAAGTTAAAGAAGGCTGGTTGCCTCATAAAATTATGGTGCCTTTTAGTTTTAATGCTAAATATAGTGTAAAATCCATTGCAAAGGCAGGACAATATAATATAGACCATGAGATTGCTGTGCTTGTAGATGAGGAAGGTGGAGAGCACAAGGTAACAATGGTACAAAGGTGGCCAGTAAAACTTGCTGTAAAGGCATATAAAGAAAAACCTAGACCAGAGAAAATTATGGAAACTGGTGTAAGGGTTATTGACTCTTTCAACCCAATTGCAGAGGGTGGTACAGGCTTTATTCCAGGGCCATTCGGCTGTGGCAAAACAGTCTTACAACATGCTATCGCAAAGCAAGGTGAAGCAGACATAATAGTAATGGCTGCATGTGGAGAGCGTGCTAATGAGGTTGTTGAGATTTTTACAGAATTTCCTGAACTAATAGACCCTTATACAAAAAGGCATTTAATGGAACGTACTACTATTATATGTAATACTTCCAATATGCCAGTTGCAGCACGTGAGGCTTCTGTCTATACAGCAATGACTATATGCGAGTATTATAGAGCTATGGGACTAAGATGTCTATTACTAGCTGATTCTACTTCACGTTGGGCTCAGGCCTTACGTGAGATGAGTAATAGGATGGAAGAGCTTCCAGGAGCAGATGCCTTCCCTGTTGACTTATCAGCTATTATATCAAACTTCTATTCCAGAGCTGGTATGGTAGTTTTGAATAATGGTAGTAAGGGGGCTGTAACATTTATAGGAACTGTATCCCCTGCTGGTGGTAACCTTAAAGAGCCTGTTACTGAGTCTACAAAGAAAGCAGCAAGATGTTTTTATGCCTTAGAGCAAAATAGAGCTGACCAAAAGAGGTATCCCGCAGTAAATCCTATTGATTCTTACTCAAAATATCTGGAATATCCTGAAATTAAGAACTATTTAGATACAAAGGTGGAAAATGCTTGGGTTGATAAGATACAAGAAGCTAAAAATGTTGTAAGAAAGGGTCGTGAGGCTTATGAACAGATTAATATCTTAGGAGATGATGGTGTACCTATGGCTTATCATGAGATTTTCTGGAAGTCTGAATTGATTGACTTTGTCTTCTTACAACAGGACGCTTTTGACGAAATAGACAGTTTATGCCCAATGAATAGGCAACAGTATATGCTAAATCTACTGTTAAATATCTGTAATACAGATTATAGCTTTGCTGATTACGAGCAATGTAGGGATGTCTTCAAAAATTCTATTAATCTATTAAAACAGATGAACTATTCTGAATTTGAGTCAGAGGCATTTAATAAATTCCATAACGAACTAAATAATCTACTATCGCAATATGGCAAATAAAGCATATCAACGTATATATACACAGTTGGAATCAATCACAAAGGCAACTGTATCACTTAGGGCTACGGGAGTTTCTAATGATGAATTAGCCATCGTCGATGGAAAGATGGCACAGGTAGTTAGAACAAAAAACGATGTAGTGACATTACAGGTATTTTCTGGTACAGAAGGTATACCAACAAATGCTAGTGTAACTTTCTTAGGAACAGCACCTACTGTTAAGGTAAGTGATGCTCTTGCAGGTAGATTCTTCAATGCCTATGGTAAGGCTATTGATGGTGGCCCAGAGGTTGATGGGGAGGAAAGACAAATTGGTGGTCCATCTGTGAATCCTTATAAAAGAAAGCAACCTTCGGAGATTATACCTACTGGTATAGCAGGTATAGACCTTAACAATACAATAGTATCTGGACAGAAAATTCCATTTTTTGCTGATCCTGACCAACCTTATAATCAAGTAATGGCAGATGTAGCCCTTCGTGCTGATGTAGATAAAATTATCCTAGGAGGTATGGGCTTGTCTAATGACGATTATCTTTTCTTCAAACATTCATTTGAGTCGGCAGGTGCCTTAAACAAGATTATTAGCTTTGTTAATACTACTGAAGAACCTCCGGTAGAGCGTCTGCTAATTCCAGATATGGCACTTACAACAGCAGAGTACTTTGCTGTTGATAAAAACGAAAAAGTGCTTGTATTGCTTACAGATATGACTCTTTATGCCGATGCCTTGAGTATTGTAAGTAATCGTATGGATCAAATCCCTTCAAAAGACTCTATGCCAGGTTCTCTTTATTCTGACTTGGCTAAAATATATGAGAAGGCCGTACAATTGCCAAATTGAGGCTCAATTACTATTATTGCAGTAACTACATTGAATGATGGTGATATTAGTCATGCTATACCAGATAATACAGGTTATATTACAGAAGGCCAGCTATTCTTAAGATCTGATGCAGATTCTGGAAAGGTTATTATTGACCCATTCCGTTCACTCTCTCGTTTAAAGCAACTTGTACAGGGAAAGAAAACTAGAGAAGATCACAGTCAGGTAATGAATGCAAGTGTACGTCTATATGCAGATGCTCAAAATGCTAAGACAAAGTTGGAAAATGGTTTCGACCTTAGTGACTATGACCTACGTTGTCTAAAATATGCAAAAGACTATGCAACTGAACTTTTGTCTATTGATGTAAATGTCAAGATAGAGCAAATGCTTGATACAGCTTGGAAGCTATTTGCAAAATACTTTACTAAAGCTGAGATTGGTATTAAACAAGAGCTAATAGATAAATACTGGCAAGAATAATGGCAATAAAGTTTCAATATAATAAAACTTCGCTGAACAATCTTGGCAAGCAACTCAAGATGAGGAAGAAGGCCCTCCCTACCCTACAAAATAAGGAGTCAGCCCTTCGTCTAGAGGTTAGAAAGGCTAAGCAGGAATCAGATCGAATAGAAAAAGAGTTGGAAAGCTCTTTAAATAAATATGATCATATTGCGGCATTATGGAATGAATTTGAGTCAGGACTTATTACGATTACAGATGTAGATTTGGATATAGTAAAAGTTGCGGGTGTCAAAATCCCTAGACTTAAGGAGATACATTATGAAATTAAAGAATTTAATGCCTTTGTGAAACCTATTTGGTTTGCAGATGGTGTAAGTATCTTACAACAATTATCCCGACTAGGAATTGAATCTGAAATATACAAAGTGTCTAGTCATATACTTGATTATCAGAGGAAAAAAACTACTCAAAAAGTAAATTTATACGAGAAGGTGCAAATTCCTGGTTATCAAGAAGCTATACGAAAAATAAAAAGGTATATGGAAGATGAGGAAAATCTAAGTAAAGCATCTTCAAAAATCGTGAAAAGTAGACATGCTGCAGAAGAGGAGGAAGAACTATGATTGAGAAAATGAATAAATATTCCTTTATACTACTTAGCGAGGAAAAGGAAAGTTTCTTAAAGTCCTTACAAGAAATTGGACTTATGGATATTACACGTTCTTCTAAAGCTGTTGATGAAGCATCTATGGCATTGTATGATAGGTCCAAACTTATCAATAATACTATTGAAGCTTTGAAGAAATTAGGTGATTTTCAGAAAGATAGCAACTGGGAGCACATAAAAAGCGAAGCAAAGGACTATAAGGTTGAAGATGCAGTTAAAAGTGCAAATGACAATATCTCTAAACTTGAAGAGCTTGAAAAGAAGTTAAAAGAGCTTGAAAAAGATGAGCAGATATTAGAGATTTGGGGAAGCTATGATAAGGATAAGTTAAAAGCCTTAGAAGAATTTGGCTATAAGATTGCTTTTTATGCAATAAGTCACAGAGCTTACAAACTAGAGTGGGAAGCATCTTATCATATTGAAAAGATAAGTGAAAACAAATCTCATATATTCTTTGTACGCATATTTAATAAGGCAGAGGAAAATAATTTTCCTATTCCTGAAGCCCTTATGCCAAGTATGAACAAGAATGAAATACTTGCTCAAAAAGATAAGCTTACACAAGAGCTGATAAGTGTCAAAGCTAAGCTATTTGCCTTACAACAGAATATTGCAGCTATGCAAGAGGATGCTAATCTTTGCTTAAAAGACTTAGATCTTTATCTTGCATCTCAAGCAGCTATACCTGAAGCAGAAAATTATATTAGTTGCTTTGAAGGTTTTGCACCAAGTAAGCTTGAGAAACAGGTAAGAGAGGCTTTGGATAAGATGGGTGTATACTATATTAGCGAAAGTGCTAAGGTAGATGATAATCCCCCTATCAAATTAAAGAACAACGCATTTACTCGTATGTTCTCTCTACTTACAGATATGTATGGAAGACCAAATTATAATGAGTTTGACCCTACCCCATATCTTTCTGTTTTCTTTCTTCTTTTCTTTGCTATGTGTATGGCTGATACAGGATATGGTATAGCATTAATAGTCATAGCATTATTATTATCAAGAAAAAAGGAAATGAAAGACATAGCTGCTTTAGTTGCTACCTTAGGAGTGGGAACTAGCATTGTTGGTTTTATTATGCATACATTCTTTGGTGCAGATATATCAAAGCTAACCTTCCTACCTCAATGGAGTAAAGCAATTATGCTCACAAAGCCAATTGCCGGTTTTGAAGCACCTATGGTAATAGCTATACTTGTTGGAGTCTTCCATATCTGTGTTGCTATTATTGTTAAGACTATCTATGCTACTAAAAATAATGGCTTTATCAATAGTCTCGGCGTATGGGGATGGACCTTACTTATTGTCGGAGGAGTAATAGTAGGAGGACTAAGCTTAACTGAGGTAATTTCAAGTAGCTTAACAAAATATATCATTATAGCTATTGCTATTATATCTTCAATAGGTATTTTCTTGCTTAACAATATTAAGAGGAATCCCCTTATAAATATCGCAGCAGGTTTATGGGAGACTTATAATACTGCAACAGGTCTTTTAGGAGATGTTTTGAGTTATCTTCGACTATACGCTCTAGGATTAGCTGGAAGTATGTTAGGTCAAGCCTTTAATCAGATTGCTATGATGACACTGGGAGATGGAGGCTTTGGACTTAAACCTCAATTAATACTCTTTGCAATAATAGTAATTATCGGACATACTCTAAATCTTGCTATGTGTTGCTTAGGAGCATTTGTTCATCCTTTAAGGCTAAATTTCTTGGAGTTCTTTAAGAATAGTGCTTATGAAGGTAAAGGAAGAACATACAAACCTATTAGCAAATAGGAATATTACAACTTAAATGAATAATAATTAATAATTTAACAATCAAATATTATGAATGAAATTCTTGGATACTTAGGTCTAGGACTTATGTTAGGTCTAGCTGGAATTGGTAGCTGTATTGGTACTACCATCGCAGGAAATGCAGCAGAGGGTGCATTGAAGAAGGCACCTGAAAAATCAAGTAGCTACCTTATTTTATCAGCACTACCTGCAACACAAGGTATTTATGGCTTTGTAGGTTTCTTTATGTGGCTACTTATATACAAATTTGATTTTGTAGCACATGGTGCTGTTTTGTTTGGTGTAGGACTTGGTGTAGGTATTGTATGTCTATTCTCAGGCATTCGTCAAGGTCAAGTTTGTGCAAATGGTATAGTAGGTATTTCACAAGGACATGATGTACAGACTAATACATTGATTTACGCAGCCCTTCCTGAGTTTTATGCAATCTTAGGCCTAGTAGGTGCATTGATGTTACAATCAGCATTATAGTTTATAACTTTATATAATAATAAAGGGTTGGATAATAATTATTCAACCCTTTAATTATTAGTCTATTTCACTAATTTCATTATTACTTCTAGGTCGTTGTTCTGAGCTTAATAAAGCGGTTTTAGGGGGAATATAGCTAACTACTTATTACGTCTTGATACTTGTAGCTTAATATCTAAGCTAGTGCATTTTACAATTAATAGGCAAAGTCCCCTAACTTAATTTTATAAGCTGCCTTATTGTTTCTTCTATTAGAGATATTATTTCTTTTGAAATACGCTTGTTATACTTGTAATATAAATCAAACTTAAGATTATCATTAAAATAGTTTAATTTAATAAGACTTGTTTCACTTTTTGGCTTATCACCTATGTAATTAGGGACTAAGCCTACAATGTTTGAAGAGCTACTAACTACCTCTTGTATAGCCTGTATCGAGTTTGAGCTTAGCCTAAGTCTGGATAAAATATCAAGTGATAATAAATCTTTATATGGCTTCCAAATTGCCAAATCATAGCTATCAGTTATATGCTTAAGTACTTGCGATAAAGATTGGTCTTTTGTATCTAAGTTAGCAAAGTTTAATAGTTCTTTATTATGTTCTGAGACAATAAGACAGGCATCTACTGAGGCGATTATTTTGTAATTAGTATCAAAGTCTAATTCTTCACTCATTTTCTCCTTATCAGTATAGAACTCTATGTCCACACTATCATCTAAGCTATCTGTGAGTTCAAAATTTAGATTTAGCTTGTCTGCCAATAATATAGATACAGCCTTGGCTAATATATTTTCAGTTAGAAGAGATGATGAGCTATATATTCTTATTGCTTTATTCAGTGTAAATAGGCCCTGTGAACCAAAGAGCCTTTGCGAAGCCTTATACCAATAATCAATTTCATGAGCATATTTATAAAAGGCTAGTCCTGCAGAGGTAAGACTACTTTCCTTTCCCCTATTGCGTACTACAAGTTGCGTTTTAAGCTCTTTTTCAAGATCTGATATACTCTGACTGACAGCAGATTGTGATATATTTAGTCTTTTTGCAACAGCAGAAAAAGACCTTAAGTCGGCAAAGGCAATGAATATACTTAACTTATTATCTCCTAACATGTTTATCAATACTTAGCTACAAAGATACTTAAAAATGCGAACTAATCTATGCTGATACATGGATTAAATATTGCATTTTGAGAAAGCGATATTGAGACTTTAGAAATGTTTAAATGCAATGAGTTATTTAATAGTACATACATAGAAAGATAATTCATATATGACAAATCTTCTTTTGTTAATTTCTTTTTTATGTTAAGGCATTACAATAATATATCGCCAAAATGACTATATTTTCTGATTAGATATTTTCTTTACTTCGTAAAATTAAAAAGAGTTTTAACATAAAAACAGCAACTATGAAAATCAATTTTAAAACTCTATTTATTGGGATTAGTTCAGTTTAGTAAATACAGAGCTTATTTCTAAGTTCCAATATAAATTAGAAGATATACCATATATAACTAAATAAACTTAAAAGATTATGAATAAGATTATTAAGATATTTGTTCTTGTGTCTGAAGTTATACTTCCCATATGTATTATAAGTACTATGTTTGCATCATGTAGCAAATCAAATAAAATAAAAGAGCCTAGTAAAGAGAAAGATGTATTCTATTCAACTCATATTATAACAAGATATTATATCCCATCGGAAAGTATAGGTGATATTAAATCAGTTGAACAGAATCATTGGGTTTTCCTTAATGATAAGGGTAAAGGAGATATTTATTATTCTTTAGATCATAATAAGGATAAATTTTTAGAATTAGCAAAAGAGTATAATGATGGAAAGTTTTCTCGTTATACTATTGTTGGCACTCCTCCATTCCGATTAATGTTAGGAGTAAGGAGCTTTAATATTCTAAAAAAGAATAAAGAAACTCAAGAAATAGAAGATGTTTCTACAAAATTCATATTGGGATATATAAGTATAAAAGATATTTTATATTCTAATAAAGATAGGGTCGGGATAGCAGATATACCTACATTAAAAAAAGTATCTGAGATAACAGCTGAAGATATAAAATGGATTGCAATATTCAAGTCTTTTAAGCTTACAGATTCAAATGTAATAAAAGATAAGTATCGAGAGTCTTTTGTATTTCGTATTAATTTAAATGATGGAAAATTCATTGATTCTCCATTTGAAATAGAGAAATGATCTGGTATTTTCTTTTTTGTAAAATGAATTATCAATCAACAAAAAACAAGTGAAAGATTCACTTGTTTTTTTGTTCTTGCAGGTATAATTATAATATAGAAGAAAATTTTATTATAGAGCTTATAATAATGTTCAGAAAGAGACATATCCCACAGTTCAGCATATTGTAGATGCAAAGATTTATTATAAGTGGATATATTAATTTTATTTAAACATAGGATTTGTAAATCTATATTTATTTAAGTAACAAATCTTTTATCTCACAAGAATTATGTATATGTAACTTTTCATGAATATATTCAATGTATTTTCTTACGGATGAGTATGAAATATTTAGAATTATTGCTATTTCTTTTAAAGTTAATCCTTTTATAAACAAAAATAATACTTGAGTTTCTCTTTTGGTTAAGTTAAAAGAATTATTTTGTTTTATATCTTTCTTGAAAGTACCCTCTTCAAATTTATATATAGTATTTGAAATCAGGTGATAAAGTGTTGGATTGAATTTATCTTGTTTAGAACCTTGTAGTATAATATTGCATATGGCATATTTAAAATTTTCTATTTCAAATGTCATTGTAATGATTGCATTTATATCATATGATACATTATGAACTTTGATAAAAAAACTTAATTTATATCGTCCTGTGCCTGATATCTCTGTTATGAATTGTTTTGCTTTTTTTATTATCCCAATTTCTTTTTCTACATTATTTATACTGTAATATAGGTTTTCTTGATTAAATAAATAGCAGTAGTCTTTAGTGATATATTCTATTCTATATGTATTAATGTTAAAAATGAAACAGATATCACCATCTGTTTTAGATGATAAATTTATATAATCTTTAATAAGCTCAATATTTGAAAATATAGAATTCATAAGTTAATATATTGATTATTTGTTTTTGTGTAAATATGGTCTAAATCCAAGCTCAAAAACCTCTCCATACTTAGATAATAGATGTTGCAAAATTTTTAAAGATAAAGCAAAAAGCAGAGAGATCTTTGAAGCAATCTATGTATATTATTGAAAATCAAATCTATAATAAGCTCAAAACTTTTATATAGCATAAAAATTAATGATTGATGACTGTAAAATGAAAGGTTAAGATATAACAATACTCATTATTATCATGGTTCAAAATTATAAATAAATGAACATATTAACAATATTACAGTTACAATATTTTATACGATTTATTACTTGTGAAATGGTATGTCACGATAAAATAAATTGACTCTAAAATGCAACTTTTAGCCACTTCTATAATAAAGTAAAAGTCCTTTGTAGCTCTTTACAAAG
>JARIAS010000006.1 GCA_029257745.1 Candidatus Cryptobacteroides sp.
AACTTATAACTGCAAGACAAATAAACAGAACAACTAACGCAAACTTATATCTGTAACATAAAAAAGCGAAGCGACTGACTCCTTGAAAACTATATTATTTGGGAGAAGCGACTGATAAATATCATATAAATGGCGAAGCGACTGACGCATTGTAAATTAATCATCAACTAATCAAGATATTACAGAAACTAGACAGAACAACTAACTAAAACTTATACCTGTGACATAAAAAAGCGAAGCGATTGACGCATTGAAGATTAGATGAAAAATAGCAGATTTTGCGTAAAAATTTCCTCTGTTTGAAGCTGACAAAGTCAGCAAGTTGGAAATTTTAGCAAAAGAAGCGTAAAATTTTTCATCGGCCAATCTTCACACAAGCGTCATAAGCTTTGCAAATTAATTATCATCTAATCAAGACATTACAGCAAATAACACAAGCCAAATAAACAGAACAACTACACAAACTTATAAATGAAAGATAAAAAGCGAAGCCACTGACTCCTTGAAAACTATATTATTTGGGAGAAGTGACTGATAAATATCATATAAATGGCGAAGCGATTGACGCATTGAAGATTAGATGAAAAATAGCAGATTTTGCGTAAAAATTTCCTCTGTCTGAAGCTGACATAGTCAGCAAGTTGGAAATTTTAGCAAAAGAAGCGTAAAATTTTTCATCGGCCAATCTTCACCTAGCGTCTTGATCTTTTTGTATACTTTTTCTATCAAGAGAAAAAGTATAAATAAAATTCTATCAAGAGAAAAAGTATAAAGAATATCACAAAAAAATATTAACTTAGAAAGAATTTGTTTTAATGTCAATCTTAATAAAGCCTCAATTATGAATCTTATACACGACTTATTTAAACCTTATTATGATAGTAAAGGCATAGAACTTATTAACAAAGCTTATCTCCTAGCAAAAGAAACATTAAAAGACGAAAAAAGAGATAATGGCAAAGACTTTATAGAACACCCACTAAATGTCGCACTAATAGTAGCAAAAGAAGTGGGTCTACAAGCCGAATGTGTAGCAGCAGTATTCCTACACGAGGCAAGTCGTAAAATGCAAGATATAGATAAACTAGACTTTAGTCCAGAAATAATAAAAATTGTAGACGGACTAAATAAAATATCTACAATCAAACCTAAAGATACAAGACTAGAAGCAGAAAACTATAAAAAGCTAATAGTAAAATACTCCAGCGACCCAAGAGTCACAGTAATAAAACTAGCTGACAGACTGGAAATAATGAGAAATATCTCCATTTTTCCAAAACTTACAAGAGAAAGAAAAATACTAGAAAGTCTATTACTATATATCCCCCTAGCACATCAGCTAGGTCTATATAACATGAAAAGTGAAATGGAAGACATCTACTTCCGTTACTCACATTCAGAAGAATACAGACTGATAACCAACAAGTTAAAAGCAACAGAAAAAGATAGAGAAAGATTAAAAAATGAATTTGTAGAACCCCTTAAAATCTCCCTATCTCAAGCAGGCATAAAATACAAACTAAAAGTAAGGACAAAAACAGCATACTCCATATACAAGAAAATGGAAAAACAAAAAGTACCATTTGAAAAAGTATATGACGTATTTGCCATGAGATTTATCATAGATTGTGAGAATGACAATAAAATAGAAAAAGATCTATGCTGGAAGGTATATTCCTACGTGACACAAGAATATGAAGCAGATACAAAAAGACTAAGAGATTGGATAAGCAAGCCTAAACAAAATGGCTACGAATCACTACATATCACTGTCAAGAATAAAGACAATTCATATATAGAGGTACAAATCCGAACAAAGCGAATGGACGATATAGCAGAAAATGGACATGCCTCACATTGGTCATACAAAGGAATAAAACAAAATAGCGGACTTGACAGTTGGCTAAGTTCCGTAAGATATAAACTAGAACACCCAAATCATATAGATACAGAAGATGAAGTAGAAGAAGTACTCAATGAGATATTTGTTTTCACTCCTAGCGGAGAACTCAGAATACTTCCTAAAGACTCATCTGTATTAGACTTTGCCTTTGACATACATTCCGTCTTAGGAACAAAATGTACAGGAGCAAAAGTTAATGGTAAAGCTGTATCTATCAAAGAGAAACTTGCAACAGGAGATGTTGTAGAGATAATGAGTAGCAAAAACCAAAAGCCTAATAGCGATTGGATAAACTATGTAGTATCATCAAAAGCCAAGGTAAAAATACGCCAAATGCTTAACGAAGCAGAATACAAAAAGGCCTCTACTGGAAAAGAGATACTATCAAGAAAACTCAAAAACTGGAAGTTAAGCCTGAATGATGAGTTATTTACAGAACTAAGAAAAAAACTTAAGTATAATACAATCAATGCTTTTTATGCAGCAATAGGAGAAAACAATATAGATGTAAATATTGTTAAGAACTACATATTAGAGGAAGACAAAAGAAAGGCTGACAACCTTGAGGCCTTAAGATGTGCAGAGCAAAAGAGTATGGAAAGTCAAAAAGAAGAGTGGAAAAAAAGCACTTTTCATTGTAATGATGACATACTTGTACTCAATGCAAAAGATCTAAAAGGACTTGATTATAAAATGGCAAAATGCTGTAACCCCGTATTCGGAGATGACGTATTCGGTTTTGTAACAAGAATATCAGGTATAAAAATACATAGAATGTCCTGCCCTAACGCATCACGACTTATAGATAACTACCCATATAGAATACAGAAAGTAAAATGGGCAGACAATCTGAGCACCTCTTCTTTTCAAACAAAACTAAGAATTATTGCAGATATGGAAGGTTCTGTAATAAATGAAACTATGGATATTATTAACCAATATAAAGCCTCTCTAAGATATTTTAATGTAAATGAGAACAATAGGAATGGGACTTATGACATACAGTTAAAATTATCCGTATCATCTAATACAGAATTAGATAAAATACTATCCCAACTAAGACATTTAAAAAATATAATAAAAGTTAATAGGGGCTAATTAGATTTATTAGCCCTATCCTTTATTGCCTTATAAAACTTCCTGGCATTTGCCTTATGTTCCCTATATGTTCTAGCAAAAATATGTGTACCATCCAATTTATAACTAGCACAGAAAAATAGATATTTCTCATTGGCTGGATTTAAAACAGCTTCAAGACAGTCCTTAGTCGGTACACATATAGGATGAGGAGGTAAGCCCCTATACATATAGGTATTATACGGAGAATCTGTCCTAGTATGCTTATTCAATATCCTATTCAACTTATAATCATATATATAAGCTATTGTAGGGTCAGCACCTAACTTCATACCCTTACGAAGTCTGTTTAGATAAACAGAGGCAATACGTGGATATTCAGGCACATAATTACTTTCACCCTTCACTATTGAGGCTAATACTGCTACCTGCTGAGGAGTAAGAGAAAGGTTTTTAGCCTTGCGGAGATTATCCTCTGTCCAAAACTTATCATATTCTTTCTTTTGTAAGTCCAAAATATCCTTTATACTGGCTGTCCAATACACATTATAAGTATCAGGAAAAATTAATGAAAAATAATCCTTATGAGAAAGACCATAGCCAGCAAATAAAGTACTATCACCCAAGGCCTGCATCACAGTAACAGAATCTAAAAGAAGTTGCTTAGACAGATTTTTAGCAATGTCCGATGCCCTCCTCAAATGCCTAGAAATAACTATATTAACAGGCTCCTGCCAAGCATGTTCCAGCACTCTTACTGCGGCTTCACTAGACATAGTTTCATTTATTATATAATGTCCTTTTTTCAAGCTATCCAAGTCCTTAAATGCACGTTTCAAGCTGGAATAAGATTTCAAATTACCACTAGATTTAATTTGTTCCAAAAGTAATTCTTTGGACATATCAGGATAAATATAAAGACTTATTTTATCCTTAAAATTACTTACATATCTATCATAATATACATGATATAACATGATAGATATACATATCAAACTAAAAGCCACTAGTAAAAATACCGTGGCTATCATATATTTTTTCTTCATTATTTTACCCTAGAAAATATAGACTTTTTTCTTAATATTATCACATCATCAGCCTTTGGCTTATAATCAGCAGAGAATCCATTCATTTTCAAAATAGAAGACAACTTAACAGCATACCTCTGGCTAATTGCTCTAAGGCTTTCTTCATCATTATCAAGCACATACATCTCCAAACCCTTTGCTGCATTTTTCTTCTTTGGCTGAAGATAAACTATATCTCCCACAAGTATCTTATCTGTATCTTGTAAATCATTATATGCTCTTAACTCATACTCAAACAAGTCATAATCCCTAGCGATAGAGCTAATATTCTCTCCTTCCAATGCCCTTATATAAGGCACATCATTATTAGAATATAACTGTCTATTAAGATTAAAAAATATTTCCTCATCTGCTTTCGGACGATATGCCCTGACTTCTTCCAACTTACTAGGAGACTCTGGTATAACATCAGTGACATCTAAATTACTATAAAACTTCCTACTTACTTTATTATTAATATAGGCTTTACTGATATTTAATGCCTCCTGCGTTGTAAGAGCATCATACTGATCTAAATTATAATCCTCTATGTATTTTATCAACTTCTGAGGGTACTTACTATCTGTGGCATAACCTGCCTTTTTTAAGCCATAAGCCCATGCCTTATAATCTTTTACAGGAATATCAAATAAGAATTTATACCTATCTCTATATCTAAGAAAATTAGAGTGATCCTTAAAAGACTCCTCTGCATCAGAGTAAACTCTAAAACATTCCGACTTCTTATCATCATCAAAGTATATAGTCTTACCCTTCCATGAATGACATTTTATTCCAAAGTGATTATTAGCCTTTATTGCCAAGTCTGACTGACCATAACCCGACTCCAATATAGCCTGTGCTAATGTAATACTTGCAGGTATTCCTGTCCTATACATCTCTTCCACAGCTATTGCTACATATCTTTTAATATATTCTTCCTGCTTACTATTTCTATCATTTATCTTAAATGAGTATATAGCAAATAAGGCCAATACTGCGATAAATCTTAATATTATCTTCATCTGTTAAATATTAAAAACTCTATTCAAAATACCTTCTTATGCACTTTTATAAATTTAGCTAATTAAATCACAATAAAATGCACATAACATAAACAACAAATATAAACTGTGTATAGTTAAAAACAAAGTTACACAATTTAAATAATATAATTACAAATCAAAGCTATCGCCATCTTTAAGGGCATAACTTTCAGGGAAAATCTCCCTACATTCTTTCTCATACTGCTTTATATCAGAATGTCTTGAAGAATAATGAGCAATTAAAAGCTTAGCAGCCCCTGCATCTAAAGCACATTGTGCTGCATCATGACTAGTAGAATGAAAACGACTTTTAGCCAAATCTTTCTCCTTAGCAAGGAATGTACATTCATGATATAAAACATCTACATCTCTAACCCAATCTGCAAGCTCGGCAAAAGGTGCAGTATCACTACAATAAGCATATGAACGTGCTTTAGTAGGCTTATAAGACAATTCTGCATTACTGATTATCTCATCATCTCTTACTATATCCTCTCCCCTTTTAATAGCGGCAATCTCTTGAAGCGTTAAATCATACTGATATATTTTTTCCTTTCTAACATTCAGTAACTTTTCTTTTTCTTTGATAAGAAAACCAAAAGTCTCTATTTTATGATTAAGAGGAAAGGCATATATCTCCAATGACTTAGTTTCAAAAATAAGTTCCTTAGTCTTCATCTTTAAAGGATGAAACTCTATTTCATATCGCAATCCTTCACCAAAATAAGACATAAAGAACTTCAATATAGGAGATAAAGAATTTGGGGCATAAACATGTAAAGGCTTCAGTCTTCCCTGCAAAGCCATAGTAGAAAAAAGAGGAAATAATCCGAAAATATGATCTCCATGTATATGAGATATATATATTGCCTCTATCCTCTGTATAGATTTCTTGTAACGTATTAGTTGTTTTTGAGTACCCTCTCCACAATCTATTAAAAACAAACGCCCCTGCACATCTAGTACGTGGGCGCTTGCATTCTTATCAGCAAGGGGCATAGCCGAAGCTGTGCCCAAAACTGTTAAATTAAAATTCATTTAAAAACTATTTTGCATTATCAAGCATGTCTTTTAGAGCAGCTAATTCTGAAATATCTCCAAGAGTTGTCTTTTCAATATTATTATTTAGTTTCTTAACTGCTTTCTTAGCTGTTTCTGCCTCAGAAGCAGCTTTTTCAGCCTTAGCCTCTGCATAAGTTCTTGTATGAGATACCAAGATTCTTCTTGTACTACGCCTTAATTCAATAACTTTGAATGTAAGAGTTTCACCAACAACAGCTGTCTTACCATCTTCTTTTACAAGATCTTTAGAGAAACAGAATGCTTCTGTATTTTCATCAAGACTAATATTAGCACCCTTATCTGTTGTAGAAGCCACTGTACCTTGCAATTCCATACCAACAGGATACTTAGACTCTAATTCATCCCATGGATTTGGTAAGAATTGTTTGTGTCCAAGACTTAGTTTGTGATTAGTCTCATCAAAATCAAGAATAATAACCTCCAACTTGTCTCCAGGTTGAATCATCTCTGATGGATGCTTGATTTTGTCCCAAGAAAGGTCGCTGATATGAATAAGTCCCTCTATACCATCCTCTAGCTCTGCAAACACACCAAAGTTTGTTATATTGCGAACTACTGCAGTATGTTGTGAACCAACAGGATATCTTTCTTGAATATTCTCCCAAGGATTAGCTACTAATTGTTTTAGACCTAAAGACATCTTTCTTGCCTCTCTATCTAGTGAAAGGATTTGAGCCTCAACCTCATCTCCTACCTTCAAGAAATCTTGTGCAATACGAAGACGTGGAGACCATGACATCTCAGATACGTGAATTAGACCTTCAACACCTGGTAATATCTCGATAAATGCACCATAATCAGCGATAAGCACAACCTTACCTGACACCTTATCACCCTCTTTAAGATTTGCATCAAGATTGTCCCAAGGATGTGCAGAAAGTTGTTTAAGACCTAAAGCAATTCTCTTTTGTTGCTCATTAAAGTCTAGAACTACAACTTTGATCTTCTCATCAAGTTTTACAATCTCCTCAGGGTTGTTGATACGACTCCAAGATAAGTCTGTAATATGGATAAGACCATCAACACCTCCTAAGTCTACAAATACACCATAGTTTGTAATATTCTTAACTGTACCCTCAAGAACTTGTCCTTTCTCAAGTTTACCGATAATTTCTGATTTTTGTTTCTCAAGTTCAGCCTCAAGAAGTGCCTTATGTGATACAACTACATTGCGGAACTCGTGATTGATTTTAACAATCTTGAAGTCCATATTTTGATCAACGTATACATCGTAATCACGAATAGGCTTAATATCAATTTGAGAACCTGGTAAGAATGCCTCTATACCAAATACATCAACGATCATACCACCCTTAGTACGAGTCTTGATATAACCCTTAACAATCTCATTCTTATCAAATGCCTCATTAACTTGATCCCAAGAACGTAGCTGACGAGCTTTTTTATGAGATAGTATAAGCTGACCTTTTCTATCCTCTGCAGATTCAACGTATACCTCTACCTTGTCTCCAACCTTCAACTCTGGATTATAACGGAATTCTGGAGCTGCAACAACACCATCACTCTTATAACCAATATTAACAACAACTTCTCTTTTAGAAATTGATTCAATAACGCCTTCAACAACTTCATTCTCAACAACTTTAGACAAAGTCTTGCTATATGCGTCTTCAATTTGCTCTTTACTTGAGCCATCATAAATAGAAGCCTCGCTTTCAAATGCGTCCCAGTCAAATTGCTCTGGAGCTACTGAGGCATTAAGCGGAGCCGATTTTTTTGCAGGAGCTTGTACTGTCTCTTCAGTATTTGCTTCAACTGCCACGTTTTTGTTTTCTTCCATAATGTAAATGTAATGTAAAAACTAGTGGGTTAAACTTTATTTATTTTACCTAAAAAGGTATATTAATCATCCTTAAAATCAAAGGCTTGCAAAGTTATATAAAAAATCTTGCTTTACAAAGCCTAAAGCATTTTCTTTCTTATAAATATCCAAAGAATCAATGCTACGGATATAAACATAATTATAATTACGAATATCCAGTTAAACTCTTTATAAGAAAATAGAGGCAAATCGAGGTTCATTCCATAAAAACCTGTAATCAGAGTTGGGGGCATAAAAAGCAAAGACAAGACTGTAAATACCTTCATAATCTTATTCTGTTCCAGATTAATCAAACCCAATACAGTATCTTGCAAGTTCTCAAGTCTCTCAAAACTAAAGTGTGTATGATTGATAAGAGAAGAAATATCCTGTTGAAGTATATTGAATGCAGGCTCTAACTCTCTTGGATACTTATTACTCTTCATTAAATTGGTAATCAATCTCTGCTTATCAACAATATTTTCTCTAACCACCATTGAGTTCTCTTTCAACTGATTAATATCCAATAGAAAGTCTTCATTAATATGCTCCTGCTGATTAATCCTCTTTCCATACATATTAATATCCTTAGACAACAACTCTATCATATCAGCATCCAAATCCACACGCTGATTGAGTATACTTACAAAGACCCAATAACCATTTGGAAAAGAAGCAGGCATTGCAATCATCTTTCTCTGCAATTCAGTAAAACTCCTCAAAGGAACGTCCCTTAAAGTAGTTATAATACCTCCAACAATAGTAAAAGACACTGCCTCCATACTATATTCTTCAGGGCCGGGTATAAGGAAGTTAGTATTGGCAAATATCACATTATCAGTCTCTTTATAACGTGAAGAACTCTCTATCTCCTCTGCCTCTGCCCTACTCTGTATTTCTGTATCAAGATATTTTTCAGTAGCTCTCTTTTCCTCACCGCTAGGTGCAAAAAGGTCTATCCAAATAACCTCCTCAAGAGATAATTTTGACAAATCTGCTTCAGATTGTGATACTAATATTTTTCCATTTGACTTGTAGAATATATCTATCATACAGAGGCCTCCTTTTATAAGCTTATTTAAGTATTTAAGCTTTATACTAATTATTAATATATTATGATACAATCTTTTATGTATCATCTAATTTCATATGCCTGTCTTATATCTTAAAAGAATCCTTCAAGCTAACAGTTTTATTAAAGACAAAGTGTCCATCTTTACTATCCTTATCTAAGACATAATAACCATCTCTTTCAAACTGCACTGGCAAATTGGACTTATCCTCCAATAATGCAGGCTCGACATATGCCTTTGCAATCACCAAAGAATTTGGATTAAGATAATCCTTATAATCCCTATCTTCTGGAATATCACCCATATTAGACTCTGTAAACAGCCTATCATATAATCTAAGCTCTACTTCCCTAGCCTGTGCTACTGACAACCAGTGAATAGTTCCCTTCACACTCCTCCATTCTCCCTGACCAGGCTTAGAACTTGGATCATAAGTACACTTAAGTTCTATAACCTCACCATTTTCATCCTTAATCACCTCTTGACATTTTACTATATAAGCATATTTCAAACGAACTTCTCCATCTGGTTTCAACCTAAAGAACTTCTTAGGTGCATCTTCCATAAAGTCAGCCCTTTCTATAATAAGTTCCCCTGAAAAAGGAACCTTTCTTTTAGCCCCATCAGGCTCAGCTGGATTTAATGGTGCATCAAAATACTCTATTTTGCCAGCCTCCCAGTTGGTAATAGTAAGTTTTATAGGCTTTTGAACACACATATACCTATTAGACCTCTCATTTAAGTCCTGTCTCACACACCATTCTAATAACTGTATATCCATAAGCTGATCCCTCTTGGATACTCCTATTCTATCACAGAACATTTTCAAAGCCTTGGCTGTATATCCACGTCTTCTAACACCGCAAAGTGTCGGCATACGGGGATCGTCCCAACCTGATACTAAAGATTTTTCTACTAGTTCAAGCAACTTCCTCTTACTCATCAATGTATAAGTAAGATTTAATCTTGCAAACTCATATTGATGTGAAGGCCATATCTTTAATGTTTCTATAAACCAATCATATAGAGGTCTATGAACATCAAATTCCAAGGTACATATAGAATGTGTTATATTTTCAATAGCATCTGATTGTCCATGAGCATAATCATACATTGGATAAATACACCATTTATCACCAGTCCTATGATGATGGGCATGCTTAATCCTATATAGTAAAGGATCTCTGAACAACATATTAGGATGAGCCATATCTATTTTTGCCCTCAAAACCTTTTCACCATCGGCATATTTTCCGGCCCTCATATCCCTAAAGAGTTGCAAATTTTCCTCCACACTTCTATCCCTGTATGGGCTATTAACACCAGGCTTTTCCACTGTTCCACGATTAACACGTATCTGCTCTGCATCCTGGTCGTCCACATAAGCAAGTCCACGCTCTATCAAAGACTCTGCCCACTGGTACAGCTGTTCAAAATAATCAGAAGCATAATATTCATTCTCCCACTCAAAACCAAGCCACTTTATATCTTCCTTTATAGAATCCACATACTCTACATCTTCCTTTGTAGGATTGGTATCATCAAAACGAAGATTTGTCTTTCCGCCATATTTAGCAGCCAAGCCAAAATTGATACATATACTCTTTGCATGACCTAAATGTAAGTAACCATTAGGTTATGGTGGGAAACGTGTCATGATAGACTTTACCTTTGACGAGGCTAAATCAGACTCTATTATCTCTTCAAGAAAATTTAAGCTTCTTGTCTCTTGTTCTGTTGGCTTATTTACTGCTTCCATATTATGCTTAATTTAATATCTGTTAGGAATATTCTACACAAACTGCAAATATAACTATAAATGCAATATTATTGAGAATAAAATTTGTAAATTTGTTTGATATAGTTAAAATATATAAATAACATTATTATGTTGAAATCAATGACTGGTTTTGGTAAGGCTGAAATAAGTCTTGCTGAAGGCAAATTTACAATAGAGATACGCAGTCTGAATGGCAAAAATGCAGACATTAGTATCAAATCATCTCTCTTACCTAGAAATAGAGAAATTGAAATCAGACAATTAATTATAGACAAATTATACAGAGGCAATATTGATGTTTTCATCAACTTTGAAGCCAACTACAACGATTGTGGCAGAAAAATCAATACAGAACTAGCCAAGGAATATTTTAAGCAAGTCAATGAACTTCAAAAAGAAGTTGATAAGGACAGCCCTATTAACAATAACGCAGAACTTTGGCTATCTATACTTAATCTCCCCGATGTACTTGAAAGTAAACGTAAAGAAGTAATTGATGAGTCTAATTGGGACGCAATAAAAGGCTGCTTTGAACAGGCTATTGATGCCTTAGATAAATTTAGGATACAAGAAGGAGAAGCATTATACAAGGATATAATATCAAAAGTAGATAATATCGAGGCCTTAAGTAAAGAGATAGAGCTCTTAGAAAAAGATAGGATAGAAAGTATTAAAAACAGACTTTATAAAAATCTAGAAGAATTAAATCAGAGCATAGATAAAGCAAGGTTTGAACAAGAGTTAATATACTATCTTGAAAAATTGGATATAAATGAAGAAAAAGTCAGACTTGCACAACATTGCAAATATTTTAGAGAATGCCTTAACAAAGAGAAACACGCAGGTAAAAAATTAGGCTTTATTCTTCAAGAGATTGGAAGAGAGATTAATACGACTGGTTCTAAAGCCAATAACGCAAGCATACAACAACTTGTTGTAAGAATGAAGGACGAACTAGAAAAAATGAAAGAACAATCTTTAAACATACTTTAAAGGCACTTACACAAGACAGCTTTGTTTAGAACAACTTATTAGCATAAACAAGTAGGCATAAAACATAATAGTAATTACAAAGTCATAAAATTAAGCCTGATAACTAAGTTTACCTAAGCATTTATTATAAATTTAATACTTACAAGTAAAATAAGGGAGGACCGAAATTGGATCCTCCCTTACTTTAATACTTATAACTAGTCTTATTTGAGCTCAGTAATATGCAAAATCCCCTGCCTCAAGCCCCAACATCCAGCCTGAACTATGGGAACTGGAATATTATCTAGATTATTAGCATATTTTATAGTCTCCAAGAAAGTATGAGAATGCCCACCTACAACAAGATCAAAATTCCTAGTAGCCTCAACTAATTGTGGATCAGTATATTCTTCATCAGAATAACCAAGATGCGTAAGGGCTATAACCATATCGCAAGACTCCTTTTCTTTTAAATATTTAGCCCATTTATTTGCCACCTCAGCATTATCCAGCTTTTTTAGTCTTGAATATACAGACTCCGAAGACACCAATCTCAAATCTGTAAGCAAACCAATAATACCTATCTTCAAGCCTGCCTTATGAACAATAGTATAGGGCTTTACCAAATTTTCTAATGGAGTATTAGTAAAATCATAATTTGCACAGACAACAGGAACAGATCTATTGCCATAGGCATCAACTGACAAAAGCTTTATACGCCTTGCAAGTTCCTCTAAGCCATTATCAAACTCATGATTACCCAAACATACAGCATCATAGGCAAGTGCTTCCAAAACCTGCATCTCTAGATTTCCACCTAATTCGGTAAAATATGATGTTCCTTGACTAAAATCTCCAGCATGCAAAAGCAAGACATTGTCCACTCCATCTGCCAATCTTACACTATCCACAAATGCGGCTCTCTCTATTACACCGCCTTGTCCCTTATTCTGTCCGCTATTTACAGGTTCAAAATGGCTATGCGTATCATTGAGATGTATTATCGTCAATTCCTGTGCAGACAAATTGAAAACAAATAGCATTATTGCTATTACAGTTAATATTCTTTTCATAATCTTATATTGCTACGTCCTTTATTTCACCATTTTTACTAATTATCTTTACCCTGCCATCCCTCTTGTACTCAATAGCCTTATGCTCCTTAGTAAGCTTATGTACAAGTTCTAATACATGGTCATACAAATAGCCCTTTGTTTCCTTTATCTCTAAAGCATTTTTTCCTATATAAAGTCCATCTCCTCCATTAAGTAAAAAGGATATAGTTGCTACCCCATATAGCTTATCCCTGTCAATAGGCTTATTATCTATTGTTGCTGACAACAGTTGTCCGTCTTCTGCAACAACTTTAACACCTCCTAAAGCCTGGAATCCTGCAGATGCCATGTATTCAAGAATATTTAACAAATCCTCACCTTTTAATTTGACATAAACAAGGCTATTCTTAAATGGGAACATGGATAAGATATCCTGCTTATATACATTTCCTTCTGGCATACTCTGACGTATACCTCCGAAATTAGCTATACCTACATCTACTTTTTCACCTGTCTTTTCCTCACATATCTTCATCATATTATCTACAAACCAGTTAGATAATTCTGACTCTGGATAATGCTTTGTCATCTCCCTAGGAGAATATGCAATAACAGTCTTTACATCCTTCATCTTAGATTGGGCTTCAATCATAAGTTTAGCTACCTTATATGTAGAACTATTCCTATTAAAAACCCTACCATTAGGTGCAAAATACTGATAGTCTTTGATATAACCCATAGCCCCCTTGATGTTATCCAATTCAGCATACTTTACACCAGTACGAGAGGCATCAGTTGTATGATAATTCCATACAAACTTAAAATTTTGTGCTTGCAATGCAACAGAGCCTAATATAACAAGGCTGAAAATTATAATTTTTCTCATATTATTTTTGATTTATCCACTTCCACCAATCCTTAAATGTTGTCTTCTTGCCATTTATCAAAATAGCAACTTGGAAAATTTTTGCCGAAATCCAAACAATAAAGACAAATGTAACAAACAATATTGATATTGATAGCAATAATTCCCATAAAGGCACTCCATAAGGAAGCCTTGCAAGCATCACCATTGGAGAGGTAAATGGTATCATTGAACCCCAAAAAGCAACTATTCCGTCAGGTGATTTTCCTGCTATCATAGCTAAGAAAAATCCTACTAATAGAGGCAGTGTAATTGGGAATGTCAAGGAGCCTGCTTCTGTTTGGTTCTCAACAGAAGCTCCTACGGCTGCAAATAATGCCGAATACATCAAATATCCTAGAATAAAATAGATGAAGAATGAAACAATCATCGTAATAATAGGCATATCTGCAACTGTGGATAAGACTACAATTACAGGATTATCCTCACCTAAATTATGTGTCAAAGAACTAAGCATTGCGTCTGCGGAATTATCAATCATCATAGCTGTATTTACGCTCTGTGCTGTATCTGACAATTGTGGTGAAGACAAAAATGAGAAAGCAAGGCCTGCAAGTACAACAGTAAGTACTATCCATAATATAAATTGACTTAAGGCAACAGATGCTATACCTAAGACCTTTCCCATCATAAGTTCTAAAGGTTTAACAGAGGACATCAAGACCTCTACGACCCTGCTGGATTTTTCTTCTATCACACTGGTCATAACAATAGATGAGAACATTGATATAAATAGATATATTATCATACCCATCACATAAGAAAGGATAGAAAATATAGAACTTTCGCTCCTCTTTTCTTGCCCATTTTCATCTATTTTATAGGTCTTTATCTCTACCTTTTTCTGTATATCAGAAATAATATCCTGCAAACCGCTTATATTAAAATGTTCAGTCCTATATACTTGTAAGCGAGTATTAATCTGTTTTTCTATGTTAGATAGTAGATCTGTACTCAAGGGCTTTTCAGAATAACTAGTAACAGAAAGACTAATGCCATCACTATCAAAATCCGAAATATACAAGTAGCCATCTAAGCCTAACTTCTTATATTTAACTTCCAATGAATCCTGCTGTGAATCAGTATAATCAGAAAACTGTACTAAGTCATTATTTTGTAAAAATTGAGAGATTTGATGCGACTTATCCACTACTGCAATTTTCTTCTCTTTATCCTTTGTAGTCTTCATCAAAATAGCTGGAAGTGTAGTGACAAGTATAAACAATACTGGTGCTAAAAAGGTTATTAATAAAAATGACTTCTTTTTAACCCTTGTAAGAAATTCCTTCTTCCAAATAAGATATATTATCCTCAAGTTCATACTACTTATCCTCCTTTACCAATTTTATAAATATATCATTCATTTTAGGAAGCATATTCCTAAAAGATATAATATCTAATCCATTATTTATCATATATCTAAGCAAGTCATTATTAGTAAGCTCCTTCGACAGATCTAACACTAGAGTATGCCTGTCATCTTCCTGTTTATGAGATACTATGTCAAACATATCTGTATTCAAATCCTTATGATCATCAGACTTATATACCAACTCCATATAGTTGCTACCATACTCGCTACGAATATTATGCAGACTGCCTGAGAGTATTAATTTAGACATATTTATCAAAGATACATCATCGCATAACTCCTCAACAGACTCCATATTATGAGTAGATAAAATAATTGTTGCACCCTCGTCTTTCAATCTTATAATCTCTTTTCTAATAATGTCTGCATTTACGGGATCAAAGCCAGAAAAAGGTTCATCAAGGATTATAAGCTTAGGCTCATGTATCACAGTTGCAATAAATTGAAGTTTTTGAGCCATACCTTTTGACAATTCTTCAAGTTTTTTATTCCACCATGATTCTATATTAAAATGCTTAAACCACTGCTGTAACTTTGTTTTTGCCTGAGAATATGACAAGCCCTTTAATTGTGCTAGAAAAAGTAATTGTTCAGATACCTTCATTTTACGATACAGCCCCCTCTCCTCAGGCAGATAGCCAATCTTTGCTACGTCCTGCTGAGTCAAGAGTTTACCATCAATTAATATCTTACCCTCTGTTGGTATAGTTATCCTGTTTATAATCCTTATTAGTGTAGTTTTACCAGAACCATTAGGGCCTAACAAACCAGAGATACGACCTTGCGAGAATGATAATGAGACATTATCTAAGGCAGTTTTCTCTCCAAATTTTTTGGTAACACTCTGACATTCAATATATGACATATTTTATAAATTAATTATTTTACTTATCATTTCCATCATCAAATCTGACTGAGAAGCATTAGTTCCCTGTCCGCCCTTAGCTTTAAAATCATATTCCTCTAGAATAGCTATAAGCATTAAGCACTTTTTTAATGGATAATTTATGGCTGCCTGTTCATATTCTCTTAAAAAATAAGGACTTACACCCAAAAGTTGAGCCTTATCACTTTGACTAGCATTGAGCTTTGACGCAGACAGTGCATGATATTTTAGTACTCTCTGAAAATGAGTAAAAAGGGCAGAAGTAGCTGTTAATAAATAAAAATTGGCCTGCATAGAAATATGCTGAGCCAGACGCATACAAGCATTCTTATCCTTATAAGAAAGTGCTTTTGTTAATTCAAAAATACTAAACTGCCTGCTAATTCCAACATTAGCCTCTACTGTTTTGACATCTATATGGCTGCTAGACTCAGGCAGATTCTTAAGCATCTTGTCTGTCTCTTGAGCAATCGCAGTCATAGAGGTGCCTAATGACTCAACAAGTAAGGCAGCAGCCTCTTCATCAATAGTCAAAGCCCTTTCCTTATAATAATCTGTTATCCACGCTTGCATCTGATAATCCCTAAGCATATTTGACTCAAGGACAACAGCACTAGCACTCAACTTCTTATATACAGCTTTTCTCTTATCTATAATACTATTATTGAAGAACAATACGAGAATAGAGCTTTCCATAGGTTCTTCAAAATATGGAATAAGTTTATCTATATCAGACAAGGCCTGTGCCTCTTTTACAAGCACTAGACGCCTTTCTGACATCATAGGATATGATCTAAGCTCTGAAGCCACCTGCAAAGCATTTACACTATTGGCATACAGTATCACCTGATTAAAAGCCCTCTCATGCTCCTGCAAGGCATTTTTTATAATTGCTTCGCATACAAGATTAGGATAATAAGGCTCTGAACCCATAAGTAGATAAATAGGTGCAAATTTATGATTATCAATATCTTTAAGTATTTTCTTTACCTGCTGTGCTACTTCCATTATAAAGCCTTGTTATCACAAAAACAGACTGTGCTAAAGATTTATTAGCACAGCCTAATTAAAAATTAAACCTCTTGTCTTTTTAATTTATGCTTTTTTAGCATATCTTTCATAATATCACTGACTTCATTTACAGCCTCTTCAAAAGTTCTTGCCTGCCTTTCCACGATAAGAGTATCTGACGGAATACGGACAATAGCCTTTACAGACTTATTATCAGGCTTTTCCATTAGAGATAGATTGAGTTCAACATCACTAATAGAATCGTGAAATTTTTCTAGTTTAGAGAATTTCTTCTCAATAAAGTCAAGTAGCTTTTGATCTGCATCAAATTTAAGACTTTGTACTCTAATCTCCATTGTTACCTCCTTTTTTAGCCCTAGGATGGGCGTTTGCATAAACACTTTTCAACTTCTCAATAGAATTGTGAGTATATACCTGTGTAGCTGCTAATGAAGAATGTCCCAATAACTCCTTTATAGAATTGAGATCTGCTCCCTTATCCAACAACTCTGTCGCTAGAGTATGTCGTAAAACATGGGGAGATTTTCTCCCTGAAAATTCCATAAAATCAGAAAGTTCTGACTTGACAGCTCTATCCACATATACAGGATAAAGACTTCTTCCACTAGGGGCTATCAACAGACTTTCATCAGGTCTTCTCTCTCTTTCTAAAAAGATAGTTGTTGATTTCAAATATAATAAAATTTCCCTACAAAGCAAATCAGAAATAGGGATTTCTCTGACTTTATCACCTTTACCCTTTAAGCGTAAAACCTTACGAGCAGGATTAAATGAAGCAATAGTTAAAGATATTAACTCAGAACGACGCATTGCCGTATTATAAAGTAAAGATACTATCATATAATGCAATATCTCTACATATATAGCCTTGGCACTCTCTCCCCCTAAAGCCTGTATCTCCAGCCTATCTTCTGTCAAAACATAAGACTTCTCACTAAAATACTTTTGAACTGCCTCTAACTTATAGAACTCAGGCAATCTTTTTTTCTGCTTAGGGCGTTGGACTAAGGAAAGCACATTTGCCTGTATCAAATCCCTCTTCATCAAATATTTACAAAAACTACTTAGAACAGAAAGATGCAGATTAACGGTCCTTGCCCCAAGTTTCTTCTCATCCATTAAATACACTTCATAATTACGTAAAGACGTAGTATTCAAGGAATTGATAATATCAGAATCAGAGCTTGAATCTTCAAGACTATAAGATACAAATAAAGACAAGACATCGGAATAATTTCTTATAGTATTATCAGAATAGCGTCTTAAAGTCTTTATATAATTAAGAAAATCTTCTACTATCATACTATTTTATTGCTACTAAGCCCAATTTAGCAGCCTGCTCCCTTAAATAAGCATCAGCAGCCTCAAAACTATTTTCAATCTCTCCATCTAAGATTGCATTTTTTATTAACTCCTTCAAATCTCCTATCACCTTAGATGGCTTAATATCATAAACTTCCATAATATATTCCCCTGTAATAGGATTTTTCCAATTACGTATTGCATCTCTTTGCTCAAGTTCCTGCAATTTTTGCCTAACCAAATCAAAAGCCTTCTTAATCCTTTTCACCTTACTTTGGTTCTTAGAGGTTATGTCCGCATTACATAACAACATTAGATCATCAATATCATTACCTGCATCAAACAAAAGTCTTCGCAATGCAGAATCAGTAACCATACTATCTGCCAGACTTGAAGGCCTATGATGCAAATAAACTAGTTTCTGTACATATTTCATCTTCTCATTCTGAGGAAGCTTCAGTTCTTTGAAGATTTTGGCTACTAACCTAGAACCTATGACATCATGTCCATGAAAAGTCCAGCCAATATTGCTATCATATTTTTTACTCTTCGGTTTTCCTATATCGTGCAATAATGCTGCCCACCTTAGCCACAAATTAGGCTCCTTACGCAGGCTTGCACTAAAGCCATCACCATCTGCTAGAGGAGTATAATCATAAAGATGCCCTAAGGCTATTTCATCAGCTTCTTCTTGAACAAGATTGTCTACAACTTT
Organism: Candidatus Cryptobacteroides sp.; assembly: GCA_029257745.1. GTDB lineage: Bacteria > Bacteroidota > Bacteroidia > Bacteroidales > UBA932 > Cryptobacteroides. The sequence continues at coordinate 19,111 of JARIAS010000006.1, forward strand.
TAGAGTATGGGTAAAATTATCCTTATGTCCCCTACCCTCAACAGTCTCAACTCCTTTTAATTTTTCCAAATCAGGAAGTATATATGGCAACAAATTATTTTGATCCAATAAGGCTAAGGCAATAGAGGGTTTAGGAGAAAGTAGCATCTTGTTTAATTCCTCCGCTATCCTCTCTTTAGACAATATTGACATTCTGCTACTCATTTTCTTTATTGCAGATAAAGACTCGGGAACTATATAAAAACGCTTTTTATCAGTGGACAACTTAGATGCAAAACGAATTGCACGCAACATTCTAAGAGGGTCATCACTATATGTCTGTTCAGGTTCCAAAGGTGTACGCAAACGCCCTGCCTCTAAATCTTCCAAGCCATTAAAAGGATCTACCAATCGACCATAATCCTCCATATTAAGACTAAAAGCCATGGCATTTATTGTAAAATCCCTCCTTTTTTGATCATCTTCCAGGCTACCGTCCTCCACTATTGGCTTACGTGAATCCCTATGATAAGACTCCTTTCTAGCTCCAACAAACTCTATCTCCAAGCCCCTATAACGAAGCATAGCCGTGCCAAAGTTCTTAAAATAAGACACCTTGCAAGAGCGTGATTCCAAAGCTTTTATCTTATTGGACACTGCCATTGCAAAATCAATTCCACTTCCCTCTATTACTATATCTATATCATCTGTTTTTCTAGCCAAAAAGCAATCTCTCACAAAACCTCCGATAACAAAGGCTCTCTGAGCAGTTTCATTTGCCACCTGTGATATAATTGGAAAAATCGGATGAGCTAAATATTTATTTTCCATCTATCTATTCTCTAACATTTCACTATACAATGGAGCTTTCTTTAGATACTGATATCGCCCCTTATCCAAATAGCAAAATATACTTTCACGACCATTTGTAATAGCAATATATTTTGCATTTAAATACATATTATATGTCAATATCTGCTCCAATACAGAGGAATTAAGCTTTTGCCCGCATCTCTTGCATTCTACCAGCATAAGTACCTCATGAAAATCATCATATATGACTATATCAGCCCTATAATCTTTCTTAAAACCTGTCTTACCAATTTGAAGAAAGACCTCACTACTCATACGTAATAAAGGGACTTGCAATATCTTATGCAAGTATGCAATAAATGACTGCCTTACCTGCTCTTCAGCAGTATTTGCCACCCATTTTTTTCGCAAACAATCCCAAATTTGTCCATCTGCCATACTTGCAAAGATACAAAATGTATTAGAAAATAAATATAATATCAATAGATGTCTTATTTTGACAAGTTATATTTAAGACCAAGCCTAAAATTAAATGGAGGCTGTGGTATATCACCATAATCAAAATACCTTGTATTAGTCATATTCAAGAACTCTGTATAAATCGTATATTGAGCATTCTTCCAAGAAAGACGTAGATTTAATAATGAATAAGGCTTATATTCCTTAATAACAAAACTCTTTTCAGCCTTTTCATATTCTCCATAACTAGACTGCCTCGCTTTAAGATTATAACTAATAGACAAATCAAAATTCCTGTATGCAAAATTGCTTTCTACTATAAATTTATGACGCAGATAAGTTAACAAATACATAGACTCCATATTTGCATCAGGTGCTTTATCCTTATATAAATACATATATGACACATTTAAGCTCTTCCACCAGCCTAAAAATCTTGAACTGTACTTATAAGGATATATTTTAGAATTAAATTCCACCCCAATTGTAGATAGTTTATCATACTGTCTAACTTTTGCAAACATCTCATTGCGACTCAAATCTCTCTGCCAATCAATAAGATCTCTCCCCTGCTGTACGAATGTTGTTGCCGATAAATATAAACCAGCACCCTCATACTTAAAAGCTAAGTCATATGAGAGCATCTTCTCATTTTTCAAATTCAGATTGGCCTTATGCTCTGTATCATTATAGCCTAAATCCACAAAGTTGGGACTTGAATATGAAGTATTAACAGAAGCATAAAGTCTTAAGGCTGAATATATTTTATAGCTCATATTTATACCAGGGTATATTCTGAAGGCTTCTTTACTTCCAATATTATTTATAGCAGATAAGCCAGCAGACATACTAAAATCTTTATGAACGAAACTATGCTCTAAATAAAAAGCAATATTATCACGAGAAATACCCTTACTATATAAGCTATCAGTATTCATCACAGGAATAGGTGCATCTAATGGATAACCTATTTTAGTACTCAAGATAGATTCGCTCCTAAACTCTAATTTTGCAGAGCTTTTACCCAAAAAAGTCTTAATCCATGAAGAAATATTTGCTCCCAGAACAGTAGTGCTATGATAATTAATATATTTAGAACGCCTTAGATAATCAAAACGATCCTTAGTATTAATAATGTAGATATTAGGGTTTATATGAAAAAAATCCTTTGAGACAGATGAGACACTTGCAAATATTTTATCAGTCTTCTCAAATTGATCATCAGAACTTGCCCCATAAAATGTATTGGCACCAAAGGCTTTTGAACTATATGCAAATTGGGCATAAACATCAATCCAGCTAAAATTTTTGGCGGCTTGAGAATAAAACTGATATATTTTATAATCTGCATTATTCCAGCCTTTAGCATTTTTAGAATAGCCATCACTTCCTGCCATTGAAGCAGATACTGATATAAATGAGTTATTATTAGCTAATTGCAAACGTGATGACAGATATGATGAGGCAAAAGAGCCGTATTCCAAAGATGATGATAATTCCGAACTTTTATTCTTCTTAGTTATAATATTTACAGCTCCCAATAGTGATGACACCCCATATAGCCTTGATGCAGGACCCTCTATAAGTTCAACTCTCTCTATATCATCAAGGTTTACAGCAAGAGAAAAAGAATTATGACCTGTGTGTGGATCTGTAATATTTATTCCATTTAATAAAATTGCGACTGCACTGTAACGCCCTCCTCTTATAGAGACATCTGTCTGACTGCCCATAGCACCTCTTTGACGCACATCTACTCCAACACTATATTTCAACAAATCATTTAATGTTTTGACTGGAAGTTTTGCTATATCACTAGCATTAATAATCTTGACAATACGAGCTGATTTGCTATCCCTTATAGGAAGCCTTGTTCCTGAAAATGTCAATTCATCTAAACGATATTCTAAAGAATCTTTTTGTTGTCCATAAGAATTTAGACTAAATAAGAAAAAAGATACAAAAACTAAAAATTTGATTTTACTAAGTTTTAATTTATACATAAGTTTTTAATATATGTAGCAAATACGTGCTACCTATCCCTAAATTGAGGGAATAACAAATGTAATATTTTTTTATCTTTGCATACGCAAAAAATATATAATTATGACTACTGGACTTACATTAACTACACCTTCATTACTTTTTTCGGCTATATCCCTACTACTTTTAGCTTATACAAATAGATTTTTAAGCTACGCTCAATTGATTAGGAATTTGCACGAAAAATTTGAAAACAGTGATAAAAAAGAACACACCAACCTTAAACAACTGGATAATCTTTTACTCAGATTGGAACTTATCAGGGCAATGCAAATACTTGGAGCGGCAAGTCTTCTCTTTTGCATAGTCTCAATGTTCTTTATTTATATAGAAAACACCTTACTAGCTGAATGGATATTTGGTGCAGGTATGTTACTTCTAGCGGCAAGTCTTACTATATGTATCATTGAAATTCATATATCTACTAGAGCCTTGTATTTTAATTTACAATACATGAGTAACTATAAATTAAGATACAGATTAATGTCTAGAATTATAAGTATATTTAAGTCTAAAAAGAAATAAGGTATAAGACTCACAATACTAATACCTATTAACTCTAATTACTAAACTTAAATAGCTTAAAAACGAGCTGTAAGAGCAAGGGCAAAGAGACCTGAGCCTATCTGTGGAACTATCACTACTTGTTTTTTGTATCTTATTGAAAAATAATCATATAGAGCATAGGATAAAGTTGTAGAAGCAATACCAATGCCAGCTCCTGCTAAAACATCTGTAAACCAATGTCTGTTATTTGCGATACGTGAAACAGCAGTCAGCGTAGCCATAAGATAAGCAGATATTGTATAATAGGGTGAAATATCACCGTACTCTCTTCTCATAAATTCTGCAGCCACAAAGGCCGTAGCTGTATGTCCTGAAGGGAAAGAGTTCCTTGATGAATAGTCAGGTCGCATTCTGCGTATACTATACTTCATGGCAGTTACTACAATAGAAGATGCAGCCATCGCTGATGAATATAATATCAATTGAGACATACTACTATGTCTGGCTTTTACTCCTGACAAAGAGAGACTAAAAGTCACAACAGCAGGGGCATACTGCAAATAATCATCAAATCTTAAATTGTAATTAGGTATATATTTATTACGATAATCCCTTATTCCTCTATCTAATCCCGTATATCTTTCTACTGCATACATTGCACTTGCTGTTGACACTAATAGCACAGGCACGGTAAACTGAGCAGGACAGATTACATCTTTATTTGTTGAAATATTTATACTATACTTATCAGCATCAAATGCAAATGCTTCTAGCAGACTGCTAAAAATTAAAATTAGACTTAAAAATAAGCTCTTCATAATAACGATGAAAAATTTGATAATATTATAGATTTACAATGTTTACAACAAAAATATGCGAAGTATTGCAAAAAAAAAAGCCAAAAAGAAAAATTTTACTATATTTGCAGCCTATAATTATTATATATGAAAACACTTACTTTAATACTTACAATTCTACTTATCTTGTCCTACCCAACAAAGGCTCAGGATAAAATAAAAGCAAGAGGCTTTCAAACTACGGCATTCCCTACAATTAGTTATAATAGTGACTCTGGTTTCCAACTTGGAGCACTAGCTGATATTTACTACTATGGCGATGGAAGCAATTTCCCCAATTACCTACATAAACTATATCTAAGTTTGGGTTGGGCTAACAAAGGAACTAAATATGGCCATATCTACTATGACTCATCATCTCTAATACCACATGTAAGAAGCAGTATAGCTGCAACATACAAAGTGAGTTCAATGTTTCCTTTTTATGGCTTTAATGGTTTAAGCTCTCCTTATGATAAGTCAAAAGACCTCAATCACAAAGAGGCTATTGCATTCTATAATATACACAAAGATATGCTGAGGATTATAGCTAGTTTTCAAGGTTCATTATATAAAAAATTAAATTGGATAGCAGGTATAAGTTATTGGGATGTAAAGATAAGTGATTACAGACATAGTCATTACAAAGAGCAGAACACACTATATAAAGAATATGTAAACAATTCTATAATTGATGCAAGAGAAAAAGACGGAGGAAGACATATAGAATTTAAGGCAGGTATAAGCTATGATAGCAGAGATATTGAAGCTAACCCAAATAATGGTATATGGTTTGAAGCATATATGTATGGTTCCAAAGACTTTATAAACAATTATAATAACTACCTAAAACTAGCTATTCATTACAGACAGTATCTACCAATTATAAACAAGCGTTTGATATTTGCATACCACCTTGCTCATCAATCACTTTTATATGGTAATAGCCCTTTTTATCTAAATTCTGAGATTGCCAATATACTACCAAATAAGGTCGATTCAGATGGACTTGGAGGTGCTAACACAGTACGAGGTATACTATTAAACAGACTTGTGGGCAATAGTTATAATTGGGCAAATTTTGAGCTAAGACTTAAGCTCTTAAGTCTTAACTTCTTTAACCGAAACTGGAGTTTTTATACAAATCCCCTATTCGATATTGCCCACGTTACAAAAACATATAGATTAGAAGAGATGAAATCTAGTAACAATAGTCTTATATATAGTGGCAAAAAAGATAAACTTCATTATAGTGCAGGTATAGGAATGCAGTTAGGTATAAACTATAATTTCATACTATCTGCAGA
>JARIAS010000062.1 GCA_029257745.1 Candidatus Cryptobacteroides sp.
TAGCTGTTCTGGCATCTCGCTGGGACAGTTTTTTATAAAATAGCCTTTTTACTTTTCACCTGTGTATAATTAAAATAAATTAAAGATAGTTAGAATCCTTATAATTTATTATATTTGTACTATATGGAGATGAAGTGGAGCATAAAGTCAGAAGTCGATACTGAACTTGTAGAAAGATTATCAGCCGAATTAGGTATTGATAAGGTGCTTTCTACTTTGTTAGTCCAACGAGGTATCTCATCTTTTGAACAGGCACGTTCTTTTTTTAGACCCAATCTTGACAATCTTCATGATCCATTTCTGATGAAAGATATGGATAAGGCTGTGGAACGTTTGCGTAAGGCCATAGTTGATAAGGAAAAAATCTTAGTTTTTGGAGATTATGATGTAGATGGTACAACTGCCGTGTCTTTAGTATATTCTTTTTTACGTAAAATAACAGACAGGGTAGATTTTTATATCCCAGATAGATATGAAGAGGGTTATGGCGTATCTACTAAGAGTATAAAGTGGGCGGCTTCCAATGATTTTAAACTTATAATTACCTTAGATTGTGGTATTAAATCCATAGATAAGGCAGATTTAGCATCTTCATTGGGATTGGATATGATTATTTGCGATCATCATTTGCCTGAAGATGAATTACCTAAAGCCGTTGCAGTCTTAGATCCAAAAAGAACTGATTGTAATTATCCTTTTGATGACTTATCTGGTTGCGGTGTAGGTTTTAAGCTGGTTCAAGCTTATTCTCAACTATACGGGATAGCTTTTGAAGAGCTTATACCATTGTTAGACTTATTGGTAGTAAGTATTGCCGCAGATCTTGTATCAGTAGTTGATGAAAATCGTATTTTAGCTTATTTTGGCTTACTTCAGCTTAATAAAAATCCAAGAAAAGGTCTTTTAGCTATTATAAATCTTGCAAAGCTTGAGTTAGAGCATATTACAATAGATGATATTGTCTTTAAGATAGGTCCTCGCATCAATGCCGCAGGTCGTATGGAAACGGGGCGTCTTGCAGTGGAATTGCTTACTGCAACTGACGATAAATCTGCAGAGATTATTGGTTCTCAAATCAATAATAATAATAATGAACGAAAAAATATTGATAGAGAGATAACTAAGGAAGCATTGGAGATGGTACATGAGAAAAGGAGTGTGTCTTATGAAAATGCTACAATAGTTTATAGTCCTGACTGGAATAAGGGGGTTGTAGGTATTGTTGCTTCAAGATTGGTTGAAGCCTTTTATAAGCCTACCTTCGTTTTGACTAAGTCAAATGGCTTTGTGACAGGTTCTGCACGCAGTGTAAGAGGTTTTGACCTATATGATGCAATAGAGAGTTGTGCTGATTTGTTGGAAAATTTTGGTGGACATATTTATGCTGCAGGCTTGACTATGAAGGAGGAACATTTGCCAGAGTTTGCAGAGAGGATTGATTTATATGTGAGAAATCATATAAGCATAGAGATGACTACTCCAATAGTTGATGTTGATTGTAAGCTGGATTTTATGCAAATTACCCCCAAATTTTTCCGTATTCTTAGACAATTTCAGCCTTTTGGACCAGGTAATATGGCACCTATTTTCCTTACAGAAAATGTATATGATGATGGTACTGGAAGAAAGGTCGGACCTGCGGCTCAGCATTTGAAATTGGAACTGATGCAAGAGACTCAGCCATACAATCGTATTCCAGCAATAGCCTTTAATATGGCAGAGCATTTTCAGCATATACGTTCAGGTAATCCTGTGGATATATGCTATTCTATCGTTGAAAATTATTATAGAGGAACATCTACTATACAATTACGTATCAGAGATATAAAACAGCGTTTAGATATTATCTAGTTTTCTCTATAATCTCGTCTGCAACATCGTCATAGCTACGATTATCCACTTCAATAGTAATATCAGCACATAGATTATATATTTTTTCTCTTTCAGAAAAAAGTTGTTTAATTCTCTCCTCTATATTGGCACATTGTAGTAAAGGTCTTTTTTCTGCTTCACTACCAGAGAGTGTTTTTATAAGTTCTTCTTCTTTAGCTTTTAGGTATATAGCTGTACTCTCTTTTGATACCATATTAAAAGAGTCTTTTCTTACTATTGTGCCTCCGCCTAGAGCAAGTATAATATTTTCTCCCTTATATCTGTCTATTATAGATTTAAGTGTCTTTGCTTCCAAATCTCTGAAATATTGTTCTCCCTTTGTTTTGAAAATAGTGCTTATGCTCTGTCCCTCAATATGTTCAACTTCGTAGTCAAGGTCTATTGCCTTTATACCTGTTTTAATGGAAAGAGCTGTTGCAATATGTGATTTGCCACAGCCCATAAAACCTATTAGTGAGATTATCATTTAGAAAAGAGTTTCTTTAATATCTGAATTATCTTCTTGATTTATATCTTGCTCAACTATATCTATCTCATCTTCTATATTATCTTCTTGGATAGTAAGAGCCTCTATAAATCGTATATCTTTGATCTCGTATGTGCTACAACGTTTGCCCTTTGCATTTATACCCTTCTTTGCTATAAAATCTTCAGCTACAACTATCTCATTCTCTCTATATTCATGTTTTCCTGTGAAACTTATCTCAAAACGTGGATGCTTGTCATCATTAAGTGCCACTAGGTAAGAGTTCTTATGTTCAGAGATAAATATCTGTGCATTGTTATTACTTGGGCTGAAGCTGAATCTTTTAACGTAAAAAGACTTACTTTTTCCATCAAAATATATAGCTGTATATGTTTTATTTATATCTAGCTTTTCTATTTTAAGAACCTCACCTTGATACCTATTGCTTAGATCGTAAGAACTTGTATAGTATGTGCCATCTTTAAATACTGCCAATATCTTGTCATCTCCTTCAAACTCCCCAAGGAACAGACCTCTTTTGTCTTCATTAAGTCTTTGTACATCAGCATCATACCATATATCTTTACCACCAATAGTAGAAATGCCTTTTGCACGAAGTTCTATTTTGTGTATAGTATATTTACTTACTAGATTGCCTCTGGAAGCCTTCCCCTTTATGGCTAATTCTGAAAAATCCCATTCAAATTCTGGCTTTTTCATCTTCGCCTTAGGCCTTAGACATATTCTTACAGTCTCAGCCTCTCCATTTTTATTGACAGTAAACCATAATATGCGTGAGCCTTCTTTTCCTTGGGTAATATTATATTCTTTGTCTCTGGTAAGACTAGTGATATTAAATCTTTTAGCATAAGAAATACTAGTCTTTCCGTCTTGATAAATTACATTATATGTAGTCCTATTGTCTCCTCTGTTAAATAGACCTACATAGATAAGGTTTTCCCAGAAGAAAGCTTTTTCACTAACCTTAGTAATAAGGTATTTACCCTCATTATTGATAACTATAATCTCTGATATATCCGAGCAATCGCAGATATATTCACCTTCATCATCTTTTTTGAGGTTAATACCTACAAAACCTGCCTTGAGATTGGCATAGAGTTTTTCATTTTTATTGACAACCTTAGTTGCTCTGATAGTTTCAAAACTACTTAGTTCACTCTTTCTAGGAAAGTCTTTTCCGTATTTTTTCTTTAAACTACTAAACCAGTCTATGGTATAGTTATTTAGATGGGCAAGATTATTTTGTACCTCTTTTATTGATTTTTCTAATTCAGTGATTTTGCTATCAATCTCCTTAGTATCAAATTTGGATATTTTACGCACAGGCTTTTCAACAAGCTTGTGTATATCCTCCATAATAATCTCTTTCTTAAGGCTTTGCTCATATTCTTTCATTTTTGAAAACACTTCTTGAAGTTGTAGTTCCCAAGAATTTTGATTCTGCTCAAGTATCTTGTATATCCTGTTTTCAAAGAATATCTTTTCTAATGAACTATAATGCCAATCTCTTTCCAATTCTGCAAGCCTTATCTCTAATTGTTGCCCAAGCAAGGATTTTGTATGTTCTGTATCGTATATAAGAATATCTTTAACGCTTAGGAATTGTGGCTTATTGTCCTTAATTACGCAGGCATTAGGATTGAGATTTATTTCACAATCACTACAAGCATATAGGGCATCAATAGTCTTATCTGGCGAAACATCATTAGGAAGATGAATAAGTATTTCTACCTTTTCAGTAGTCATATCTTCTATCTTCTTTATCCTTATTTTCCCCTTTTCTTTAGCCTTTAATATTGAATCTATTAGGGCATTGGTAGTCTTTCCATATGGTAATTCAGTGATTACTAATGTGTTTTTATCTACCTTATCTATCTTAGCTCTAACTTTTACACTGCCTCCTCTCTTTCCATCTAAATATTTTGAACAGTCCACATAGCCACCAGTAGGGAAGTCAGGGAATATCTCAAAATCCTTATTTTTCAAGATAGCAATAGATGCGTCTATAAGTTCGTTAAAGTTGTGAGGTAGAATTTTTGATGCCATACCAACTGCAATGCCTTCTGTTCCCTGTGCTAGTAATAGTGGAAAACGAACAGGAAGTTCAATAGGCTCTTTATTCCTTCCATCATAGCTAGTCATCCAATTGGTGATTTTAGGATCAAATATCACCTCTTTTGCAAATTTACTTAGTCTTGCTTCTATGTAACGTGGTGCCGCATTGCTATCACCTGTGAGAATATTACCCCAGTTTCCTTGGCAGTCTACTGCGTATCCTTTTTGTCCTATCTGAACAAGGGCTCCTAAAATAGACTGATCTCCATGTGGGTGATATTGCATAGCCTGTCCAACTATGTTAGCAACCTTAGTGTAGTTGCCGTCATCCATTTTGTACATTGCTGTAAGGACTCTTCTTTGCACAGGTTTAAGCCCATCAATTATATGGGGAACAGCACGTTGCAATATTACATAAGAAGAATAGTCCAAGAACCAATCCTTGAACATTCCACTTAATTTGAATTTGCTATTGCTGTTTAGAATTTTGCTGAATTTACTATCTTTAGTACTTTCTTCATCATTTTCATCAAAGCTAGTATCATCAAAAATCTCTTCAGTTTCGTCTATATCAGTCTCTTTTATCTCGTCCCAGTTACTCATTTATAAAGCTTTAATATTCGTATCCAAATTTACGTAATTCCTTACGACTCTCTCTCCAATTCTCGTCCACTTTTACAAATATACTAAGAAAGACTTTTTTCTGGAAAAACTCTTCCATCTGTAATCTTGATTTTGTTCCTAGTCTTTTCAGTGCAGAGCCTGCCTTTCCTATGATAATGCCTTTCTGAGAATCCCTCATAACATAGATTACTGCACTAATATCGTATCTTTCCTTGCCTTCTTTAAAGGCCTCAATTTCTACTTCGCAGCTATAAGGCACCTCCTCATCATAGTTGAGTAGTATATTTTCTCTAATAATTTCAGAAGCAAAAAAACGTAGATTTTTGTCCGTAAAGGCGTCCTTGTCAAACCAAGGTTCTGCAACAGGAAGGTAGTTAATAATTTTATCCATAACACTTTGGATATTAAACTTTTCCTTTGCTGCAACAGGAATGATGTCTGCCTTGGGTAACTTTTCCTGCCACATATTCATCAAAGCTACAACTTTTTCTTGATTGCTTAAGTCTATCTTGTTAATTACCACAATGATAGGGCAGTCTAGTTTTTGTAGTTTCTCAATATATTCAGCATTCTTATCTGACTTTTCTACGACATCGCTTACATATAATATTGTGTCTGCATCTCCTATGGCTGCATTCACAAAGCTCATCATATTTTGTTGTAAGCGGTAATTAGGTTTTAGAATGCCTGGGGTGTCTGAGAATACGATTTGGTAGTCTTCTCCATTGACTATTCCCATTATTCTGTGTCTGGTAGTCTGTGCTTTAGCGGTTACTATTGATAGGTTTTCACCTACTAAGGCATTCATTAAGGTAGACTTGCCAACATTAGGATTACCTATAATGTTGACAAATCCAGCCCTATGTTTAATTTGCTTTTCCATTAAGCGTAAGAACCCATTTTAAGGATATTTGCCTCACTTGCTGTAAGGTATCTCCATTCTCCTTTTTTCAGACCTTTCTTAGTAAGTCCTGCAAAATATACTCTATCAAGACCTTTGACATCATATCCAAGAGATTCAAATATTCTTCTTACAATTCTATTCTTACCAGAATGAATCTCAATACCTAATTTTCTGTGGTCGTCAGCATCTACAAACTCTAAGTCATCAGGTTTAATCTCTCCATCTCCAAGTAGTATGCCCTCTTTTATCTTATTGAAATCTTCATCGCTAAGAGCTTTGTCTAGAACAACTTGATATATCTTTTTCTTATCATATGAAGGATGAGTCAGACTTTCTGCAATGGCACCATCATTTGTAAACATTAGTACACCAGTTGTGTTCTTGTCTAATCTTCCTACTGGGAATACTCTGTATTGGCAAGACTTTAAAAGATCCATAACAGTCTTTTGTGCATGTGGATCAGAAGATGTTGTTACAAAGCCTTTAGGCTTGTTCATTACAAGATATACCTTTTCTTCTCCCTTTAATCTTTCCCCATTAAATTTTACTTCATCAGTGCTGATGTTGATTTTTGTTCCTAGTTCAGTTACTATTACGTCGTTTACACTTACAACGCCAGCCTGAATGAATTGGTCAGCTTCTCTACGTGAACAAACACCTGAGTTTGCTATATATTTATTAAGTCTTACTTCCTGTTTGATAGGGCTTTTTACGTAATCATTGTCAGAAAACGCCATATTGCTTAATATAGGACGTCTTTCTATCATCTTATTTATACCATTATCATTACGCTCTTTAGAGAAGTTGTTTCTTCTGTCTTTGTTGTATGAATCGTATCTATTATTGTCACGTCTTCCATAGCCATTATTTCTTCTATCTCCATTAAAAGACCTTCTTTCATAGCCAGAGTTGGAATTGTTACCGTCTCTGTAAGATCTTCTGTCATTAGACCTGTTGTCTGTGTTATATCTTCTTTCAGAGTTATTGTATCCTTCTCTATTGTAAGCTCCTCTTCTATCTGAAGAGTATTTGTCATTATTATAGCCTCCTCTAGAATTATATTGGCGTCTGTCAGATGAACGCTCACTTCTGAATCCTTGATTATCAGATCTGTAACCACCTTCTCTATTGTAAGATCCTCTGTCAGATGAATAAGACCTATCTTGACTCCTGTTAGAGTTGTATCTAGATCTTCCATAAGAATTAGAATTATAAGCTCTAGAGCTGCCTCTATCATAACTCCTTCTTTCAGAGCTATATTCACTATTTTCTGAATTATAGTCTTGAGATTTGCTGTAATTACCAGAATCTGATACCTTTGAAATCCTTGGCCTTCTTGGCCTTAATCTTCTGCCTTCGGCAGAAAATCCTTCTTGTTTTTTTTCTTCCATTGTATTACCTTTCGGCTTGTTAATTGTTTGTATTTATGGCTCACGCCATTACTAATTTAGTTTAAATCTATATGTTATAGTACCTTGTTGTAAGCTAGGTGCAGAGGCACTTGTATTGAAGTGAGCTTTCATTGCAGCATTCCTTGCATTTGTCCTTAGGGTAGGACTAGTTGTTGTTGTACCTTTAGCACCCGCTTTGGCCTTTTTTACATTGCCATATTGGTCTACCCATATGGTTACAACAACAATTCCCTCTTCTTGAGTGTTGTATATAGGCTTAGGTAATGAGCCTAATACACTTCTTCCTTTGAGTTTTGCATTTGAAGCACCTATTATCTGCCCCTTTGAACTATTACCTTCAGCCTGTCCAGCTTTGAGTGCATCACTTATTTTGGATGCAGTTTGTCTCGCAAGACTATCGCCATGATTATTTGCACTAGGGAATAAGGCTCTCTTGTCTATCTCTTTTTTTTGTTTAATAGTTTCTTTTTCAACATCCCCAAATTCATCTAGCTTAGCTTCTTGAGATTTATTTATCTTTTTAGATACAAGATTTGATTTTGCCTCTTGTACTTTTTTTGTTTTTTCTTTTTCTTTAATTGTATGATTTTGAGCTATTCTCTGCTTTTTTACAATGATTTCTTTTTTTTGAGTCTCTGTAAAATCCATTATAAAACTGACCTCTTGAGGTGGAGGACTAATGTAAGTCAATCCGTTATATAGAAAAATAAGTAGAAAAACAGCGTGTAATAATATGCTAAGGCTTATACCATAGACCTTAGCTTTTTGATTATTTTCACTTCTCTGTCTTTCGTATCTTTTCACGATATACTCTATTCTGGCCTAGTAGCGGCGATTACCTTATAATGATTTCTTTTTGCTATATTCATAATAGCAACAACCTCTCCAAATGGTACCGACTGATCTGCATATATAGAGAATGTAGGGTCTTCCTCATTTTGTAAAAGCTCTACTAATGCACTTTCTAACTTGTCATAAGCAATAGCGTCTTTGTTACCATTCAAGTGTAGGGTGTATTTGTTGTTACTATTATCTTTTATTGAAACAGATACGCTTGCTTTAGCAGAAACTTGCCCTGTGCTCTTAGGTAATAATAGCTTTAAGGCATTTGGATTGACAAGTGTAGATGTTATTAGAAAAAAGATTAAGAGCAAAAATACAAGGTCTGTCATAGATGACATACCTATTTCTGATACTACTTTTGTTCTACGTTTATAACCCATTTTTAGTCTTCTTTAGATTTGCCTTGAGGTTCGTGTAGTAGATCCATAAAATCTATTGTAGCACTTTCCATCTTGAATATAAGGTCTGATATGTTTGAAGTTAAGTAGTTGTATCCGAAATATGCAACAATACCAACAATAAGACCTCCAACAGTAGTAATCATCGCTGTATATATACCACTGGAAAGCAATGTTATATCTATATTGTTACCAGCATTTGACATATTGAAAAATGCTTGAACCATACCTATAACAGTTCCTAAAAAGCCTATCATAGGTGCACCTCCTGCTATTGTTGCTAAAAGTGGTAGGCCTCTTTCAAGTCTTGCAATTTCTGCATTACCCATATTCTCGACAGAAGTTTGTATATCTGTTAGAGGTCTTCCAATTCTTACAATACCTTTTTCAACAAGTCTTGCAATAGGAGAATCACTCTTATCACAGAGAGCTAAAGCTGATTTTATTTTGTTGTCGTGAATATAATCACGTATATCTTGCATGAAGTGTTTATCAATTTGGCTAGCTTTGTGTATCATCCACCATTTTTGACCAAAAATATAAACTGCCACTATTGAAAGCAATAGTAGTACAAGCATTAACCAGCCACCTTTACTTGCCATATCTATTAGGGATATGCTCTCCTCGTGTTGTATAGTATGTTGTACTGCATCTAGATTACTAGCAAGCTGCTCTGATGCTAAAGATTGAAGTATGTTAAATAGCATAATAATAAGCTTATATATTTATATAGACACTAATTTTGCAAAGATAGTATTATAATTGGTAAAAATACAATAAAATATTAATATTTAATATCTACAAGATAAAGGGCATGTCCAGGTACAGATTCTCCTGCATTGGAACGTTTGCCATCTTGTAATAAATACTCTATGTATTCTGCTTTATGTTTTCCTCTTCCAATATCTATTAATGTTCCAACAATAGCTCTAACCATATTTCTTAAGAACCTATTAGCACTAATACTGAAAACAAAATAGCTATTTTCTTTATTGGGATAGCCAAGTAGGCTTATGTGTTGTGGGGTGTATTCTTTCAGGCTTGCCTCAAATATATCACAGAAAGAGTTTGTATTATCGCCACCAGTTTTTTCAAAACAACTACAATCGTGTCTGCCTATTAAGTAGGTGCAGGCCTTTTTTATTTCAGCTATATCAAGATTGTAAGCACAGAAAAATGAACTGTCTGAGATGAATGGGTCTTTTGTGAGATGGATTAGGTATTTATACTGTCTTAGACTTGCATCAAACCTTGCATGAAAATCTTCACTAGTTTCTTCTATTGTATGAATAACTAAAGTTTTAGGTAAAATGGCATTTAATTTGTATATTAGTAACTTGGTATTAAGTTTGTCATTACTTTTAAAATGAGCGACATAGTAACTAGAGTGCACACCACTGTCGGTTCTTCCCGCTCCAACGACCTTAATATCCTCTTGTAGCAATTTGTAAAGGGCATCTTGTATAGAGCCTTGTACTGATTGAGCATTGTTTTGGATTTGCCAGCCTTTAAAGGCTGCACCATTGTAAGAAAGTGTAATTTTATAAATCATATTGTATGTTTAGCATACAAAATTATTAATTTTTAGTTTATGGAGAGTGTAAACATTAAAGAATTAAATGAACGTATTCAAAAAGAGAGTGCTTTCGTAGATTTATTAAGTTTAGAAATGTCTAAAGTTATTATAGGCCAAAAGCAACTTGTGGAGAATCTTTTAATTGGTCTGTTAGCTAATGGACATATTTTATTAGAAGGCGTACCTGGTTTGGCTAAAACTTTAGCAATTAATACATTAGCCAAGGCGATTTCTGCCGATTTTAGTCGTATACAGTTTACTCCTGATCTTTTGCCTGCTGATCTTGTGGGTACATTAATCTATTCTCAAAAGAATAATAATTTTGAGGTTCATAAAGGACCAATCTTTTCTAACTTTGTTTTAGCTGATGAAATTAACCGTTCTCCAGCAAAGGTACAGTCAGCTCTTTTGGAGGCAATGCAAGAAAGACAGGTGACAATAGGGGATAGTAGTTTTAAACTTCCAGAACCTTTTCTTGTGATGGCTACTCAGAATCCAATAGAGCAGGAGGGTACATATCCTCTTCCTGAGGCTCAAATGGATAGGTTTATGCTAAAAGTAGTGGTAGATTATCCTACAAAAGAGGAAGAAAAGGCTATTATCAGATTGAATAATGCAGAGACTATGCCTAAGGTTCAACCAGTAGTGAGTCCAGAGCAGATAATTGCAGCTAGAGCAGTTGTGAAAGATGTGTATATGGATGAAAAAATAGAACAATATATAGTTGATATTGTATATGCTACACGTAGGCCTCAGGATTATGGCTTGAATAATCTTGTAAATTATATATCATATGGTGCTTCTCCTAGGGCAAGTATTTCATTGTCAATGGCTTCTAAGGCCTTTGCCTTTATTAAGAGGAGGGGCTATGTAATACCTGAAGATGTGAGGGCTGTATGCAATGAGGTTCTAAGGCATCGTATTGGCTTAAGCTATGAAGCTGAAGCTGAAAATATTACAACAGAGCAGATAATATCAGATATTCTTAATGCTGTTATAGTTCCTTAACAATATGAATACTACTAATACACACGAACTTCTAAAGAAAGTCAGAAAGATAGAGATTAAAACAAAGTCTTTATCTCATCAGATTTTTGCTGGAGAGTACCATTCTGCTTTCAAGGGTAAGGGTATGGCATTCAGTGAGGTGAGAGAATATCAATATGGAGATGATGTGAGAAATATGGACTGGAATGTTACTGCTCGTTATCAAAAACCTTATGTAAAGGTATTTGAAGAAGAAAGGGAACTTACAGTTATGTTGCTTATTGATATTAGTAGTTCAGCTCTTTTTGGGACATCATTAAAGACAAAAAGGGAGTTGATAGCAGAGATTGCTGCTGTTCTATGTTTTTCTGCTAGTATTAATAATGATAAGGTGGGGGCTATCTTTTTCAGTAATAAGATAGAACAATTTATCCCCCCTAAAAAAGGACGTAGTCATCTTCTTCGTATCATAAGACAGATGCTAGAACTTAAACCTCAGTCTGGCGGGACAAATATATCTGAAGCATTGAGGTTCTTGACAAACTCTATGAAGAGGCGTTGTACAGCTTTTTTGCTTTCAGATTTGATTGATGTAGATAATACATTGGGTATCAATTATGAAGAAGCACTTAAAGTAGCTATTAATAGGCACGAACTTTCTGTAATTAAGGTCTTAGACCCTCGGGAGAAAACTCTTCCTGATATAGGTATGGTAAATGTTAAGGACGCTGAAACAGGGCAAAGTGAGTGGATAGATACTTCTAGTAAGATGGTGCGTCGTCAATATGAGCAATGGTATAAGTCTTTGGAAGATAATACTAATACTATGCTTAATAAATATAATGTTGATAAGGTTGATATTCATACAAATAGCGATTATGTCGCAGCTTTAATGAAATTATTTAGGGGAAGATGAAAAGTAGAATAATTATATTTTTTCTTCTGTTTGGCTCTTTTTGTTCGTTTGGACAATCAGGCATTAAGCTAGACAATTTTATAAGAAATCTGCAAAAAAGAGATACTATTCTAATTGGTGATCAAGTAGACTATGGTATTCATCTTAAAAATATAGAGGCAGATAAGAAACTTGAGTTTCCTGTCTTAGATTCTTTATTTAGAAATGATAGTATTATAGTGCTTAGTGAATGGCAGTTAGATACTATTAGAAATGAAAAGAATGTGGTAGATATAGATGCTAGTGTCAGGCTTACCTCCTTTGTGGATACCCTGTATTCTCTCCCAGTATTGTATGTTAAATATGGACGGGATAAATTGTATTCTTACCCTACAAATATGAGGGTATATACAATGCCAGTGGACACAAGTAATTTTGTTTTAAATGATATAAAAGGACAGATAGAATATCCTTTAACATTTAAGGAAATTATGACAATAGTTCTTATTGTTATATCAGTATTACTGCTAATAGCTGCAATAGTATATGCTATATTATATTTTGTGCGACATAGAAAAAAGAAGGCACAAGAAAAAATAGCTCCTCATATATTGGCACTTATGACATTAGATAAATATAAAGATGATATTTATTGGAAGGCAGACAAGCAGAAGATATATTATTCGGCAATTACTGATGCCCTAAGGCTATATATGGCAGAGGTCTATAAGTTTAAAGCTATGGAAATGACTAAGGATGAGATTTTTTCTCACTTGGATAAAGAACGTATAGCTAAGGAACTTTATGATGAAATATATAATTTATTTAGTTTATCAGATTTAGTCAAATTTGCAAAGCTTATAGCTACTGATGAAGATAATGCAAGGGCTATGGATACGGCCTATAAGTTTGTCACACAGACATATCACGAATTAATTGCAACACAATTATCTGAACAGGCAACTAAAAATTAAGCAATTATGTTTTTTGAATATCCTATGCTTTTATGGCTATTATTGATAGTCTTGTTTTTAATAGCTCATTATATATACTTAGAATTAAGTGGAAGAAATCCTCATCTTAGGGTGTCTTCTTTACAACAATGGCATTCTTCTAAAAAGTCTTTTAAGCTGTATTTAAGGCATTTGCCCTTTGTTTTCAGACTTCTTGCAATAATATGTATAATTTTTGCACTAGCTAGACCTCGAACATCGACTACTTTGCAGAAGATGGAT
The DNA here is from genome assembly GCA_029257745.1 of Candidatus Cryptobacteroides sp. Classification (GTDB taxonomy): domain Bacteria; phylum Bacteroidota; class Bacteroidia; order Bacteroidales; family UBA932; genus Cryptobacteroides. The sequence goes on from JARIAS010000062.1 coordinate 13,310, forward strand.
AGTGAAGGTATTGATATATTCTTTGATTTGGATGTGTCAAGTAGTATGTTAGCTACTGATTTTGACCCAAATAGAGTTGAGGCAGCTAAGGCTATAGCCATAGAATTTATAGCTCAGCGTCAATTTGATAGAATGGGTATTGTGGTTTTTGCTGGAGAAAGTTATGTGCAGGCACCATTGACTACTGATAGGCCTACTCTTATCAATCTTATGAATGATGTGCAGACAGGATTAATTGACGATGGAACAGCAATAGGCGATGGCTTAGCTACTGCTGTGGCAAGATTAAAGGAGTCTACTGCAAAGAGTAAGGTAGTTATCTTGCTTACAGACGGAGTGAATAATTCTGGAGCTATAAGTCCGCAGACAGCTGCAGATATAGCAAAAGAATATAATATAAGAGTTTATACTATTGGTGTGGGTTCTATGGGTACAGCTTCTGTTCCTGTGATGACGGATTGGGGACCGGAGATGAGGGATATGAAGGTTGAGATAGATGAGGACCTATTAAAGGATATGGCAGCAAAGACAGGAGGTAAATATTTTAGAGCAACAGATAATACTAAATTAGCTGAGATTTATTCAGAAATCAATCAGCTGGAGAAATCTAAAGTTAGTGTAGATAATTATCCTGTTTATACAGAGTTGTTTATATATTTTCTTTATGCTTGTTTATTCGCATTGTTTTTGGAGTTTGTACTTTCTTGTATAATCAGAAGAATTAATTAGTTATGTTGATATTTGCAAATCCACAATATTTATATTTACTTTTTCTTATACCAATATTTTATATATGCTTATATGTATATATAAGAAGAAGAAAAAAAGTGTTAGAGCAGTTTGCTGATTCTGCTCTTATGGATAGGCTTATGCCACATTATTCTACTGCAAAATTATATTTGCGTTTGGTACTATATAGTTTTGCCTTTGTCTTTTTAGTCTTATCGCTATCTCGTCCGCAAATGGGTGCAAAGATTAAGCAAAAGAAGTCTAAAGGTGCAGAGGTTATGATTGTGCTTGATGTGTCTAATTCTATGTTGGCAGAGGACTATTCTCCAAATAGGTTGGAAAGAGGTAAATTGGCAATATCTAAATTAGTTGATAAATTACATAATGATCGTATAGGTCTGATAATTTTTGCAGGCTCTCCCTTTGTGCAGCTACCTATTACAACTGATTATGTATCAGCAAAGTTTTTCTTAAATAATATTTCTACTAATTCTATTGCTAATCAAGGTACTAATATTGAAGATGCCTTGTCTCTTGCGATGAAGAGTTTTACTCAAGAAAGTGAAAATAGTCGTGCTATAATATTAATCACAGATGGTGAAAATCATACTGGAGACCCTGTTAAGTTAGCAGAGATAGCAAAGGAAAAGGGTATTAGAATTTATACTATTGGAGTAGGTTCTAAAGAGGGTAAGGCTATACTTAGCAATGGTGAATATATACGAGATGAGGCAGGGGATATTGTGGTAAGTAAATTAGATGAGACAGTGTTGATAGATATTGCAAAGGCATCGGGGGGGGCTTATGTTCAAGCAACTAATGAAAACTTTGGTTTGTCACCTATAATAGATCAGATACGTTCTATGGAAGAAAAAGATTTTTATTCAGTCAGCTTTGAGGAATATGATGAACAGTATATGTCTTTTCTTATTTTTGCTTTGATGTTTTTTGTCGTAGAATTATTGGTAGGAAAAAGGAAAATATTTAAAAATTAAGCTTAGTATGCAGTCTAAATTTACATATATTATAATAAGTCTGTTATTATCTATATCTGTAATAGCTGAAGCACAGATATATAAGAAAGAAATCAGGCAGGGTAATAAAAGTTTTAATAAGAATAAGTATGACAAGGCTCAAATTTTTTATAGACAGGCATTATTGAAGGATAGTACAGCACTTGCAGCAGTGTACAATCTAGCTAATACCTTTTATAGACAGGAAAATTATCAGGAAGCCTATAAGTTATTGAGTAAATTCCCCGTAGATAATATACTTGATATGCAGCAAAAGGCTGATTATTATTATAATTTAGGAGATGCAGCTTCAAATCTTAAGGATTGGAAATCAGCAGTTCAAGCCTATAAATCTTCTTTACTTTTACGTCCAGAAGATATTAAGGCCAAGGAAAATTATATATATGCTGAAAAGATGTTGAAATCACAGCAGCAAAATCAGAATAAACAAAATTCTCAAAACAATAAACAGCAAGACAAACAAAATCAGGATAATCAGAAATCTGATAATAAGGAAGATAATTCTCAAAATAAAGACAAAGAAAAGGAGCAAAATCAGAATAAACAAAATTCTCAAGACAATAATAAACAAGACAAACAAAATCAGGATCAGCAGAAGTCTGATAATAAGGAAGATAGTTCTCAAAATAAAGATAAAGAAAAGGAGCAAAATCAGCCTAAGGGACAGCAGGATAATCAAAAATCTAATGCTGATAAGAGTAAAGGCGAGAATGGCGATAAAAAATCCTCAATAGAAAAAGAACAAGCGGCTAAAGTGCTGAAAGCTATGCTAGATAAGGAGAAGAAAACACAGGATAAAGTAAAAAAGATAAAGGCTGCAAAAGCAGGAAAACAGAAAGACAATAGACATAAATGGTAGGAATGTAAATTTTCTGATTAAATTTGTGCTTTGAAATATGAAAAAGTTTATAACCATACTAATATCATTGCTTCTGGGTATAATATCAAATGCTCAGACAAAAATTGTAGTAGAAAGCGAAAAATATGTATATAAAGATGAACAGTTTAATGTTAATTTTATAATAAACGCAAAGGTTAGTGATTTTAAATGGGACGTAGGAGAGGACTTTAATCTTGTGTGGGGACCTCAAAAAGGGGAACAGAAAAGCATTTCTATTATAAATGGAAAATATTCATCTACGGTTAAGACTACATATACTTATATATTAAAAGCAAAGAAAACAGGATTGTTTACCTTGCCTTTAGCAAGGGCTAAATATGAAGGAAAGGATATAGAATCAGAGCCATTTACGATACAAGTATTAGATGCTTCCTCAAGTCAGACTGAGGAAAAAACAAATGCTACAAACGCTCAAAAAACTACGGCTGTCGATTCAGATGAAAAGATGTTCTTACTAGTAAATATAGATAAGACAAAGCTTGTATTGGGTGAAGCTGTAAATGTGGATATTAAACTGTATACAAATACTACCAACATTTCAGATGTAGATATGCCAAAGTTCCCTAGTTTCAATGGATTTTGGAGTCAGGAAGCATATACACCCAATAAATTACAATGGGAAAGAGAACCTTATAAAGGTAAGCTGTATAATGTAATACGTATACGTTCATACACTCTTATTCCTCAGCAGCTGGGTGATTTAGAGATTGAGCCTATAACATTGTCTTGTCGCATATTAAGAAGGAGTGATGACGATATTTTCTCTGTATTTGGCGTAGCTTCAGAATATGAGAGAAAGTTATTGAAGTCAAAGGCACAGATTGTTAAGGTATCAGCCCTACCTAGTCCAGTCCCTATTGATTTTGGTGCAGGTGTAGGGCAATTTAGTCTTAGTGATAAGCTTGATAAAGATACATTGACTATACATGAAGCTGCAAGTTTACTCATAAGTATCGAGGGAAAGGGTAATATCAGTTTGCTAGACGCACCAATAGTTAATTTTCCTAAGTCTTTTGAAAAATATGATGTTAAGGAAAGTCAGCAACTTACAGCAAATGTTACAGTTGGTAAAAAGATTTTTGAATATCCTTTTATACCACGAGCAGAGGGTGAATATGTTATACCTGCTGTAACATATTCATATTATGATGTTTCGACTAATTCGTATATAAGATTAAGAGGTGCAGAGCATAAGATAGTTGTATTAAAAGATAGTACAGCTACAAGTGCCTCAGTATATAATAATTATGATAAAAAAGACAAGGTTAATGATCTTGCAAAGGATATACGTTATATTATTAGAAATAATGATAATAAGTACATAAGTTTTATAATTAAGGATAAAATATATTACATATACTTACTGGTATTGTTTATTTTATCAATTATAGCTTATTTTGCATTAAATAGAATTTATTCAAACACAGCAGATGTTGTACTGCTAAGAAACAAGATTGCTACTAAAATGGCAAAGCGTCGTCTTAAAAAAGCTTTTGATTATCTACAAAATGATAACAAGCAACTGTTTTATGAAAATTTGCATAGAGCAATGTTAGATTATGCTGCAGACAAGCTAAATCTAAAATCAGAAGAGTTAAGCAAGGAAAATATTGCTTATCAGTTTATTGACAAGAGCATAGATGGCCCTCTGATAGATCGCTATATTATTTTGCTTGAAAAATGTGAGGAAGCAAGATATGCTCCTAATAATCATGATATTCAAATGAATTTGGATTATGATGAGGCAGAAAATATAATAGTAGCTATTGATAAGGGCTTAAAAGATCATTATAATAATTTTGGAGTATAAGTCTATGTTTAGGATTAATTATTATAAGAGGGTGATTTCTCTAATTGTCATCCTCTTTATTTCTGTGATTTGTGTAACAAAAGGTGCTTTTGCACAGCAAGTTGGCAGTAATATTGTTAGGGATAGTAGTAGTCTTGAGAAGCTTAGCTTAGATAAAGGTATTGATTCTAGTAAGCTTTTATGGGATAAAGCTATTAAAGCTTATGAGCTTTCTAATTGGCAAGAGGCAATAGATGCTTGGGAAGCTATAAAACCACGTTCTTTTGCACTATGTTATAATTTATCTAATGCTTACTATAAAAATGGGCAGATAGCTAAGGCTGTTCTTTACGCAGAGAGAGCCATGAAAATTAACCCACAAAATGAGGATATAAAGTATAATTTAAACTATATAAATACTGAATTAGTAGATAAAATAGATCAGATACCTCAGTTTTGGCTTAAATTAGCATTGTTTGACTTGATTAATCATTTTAGCTCTGATTTCTGGGCGTATACAGCTTTATTTTTTATCGCTTTATTGTTATCCTTAGTTGTATATTTCTCTTTGAAACATAATTTTACATCAATGAGACTCTTTTTTATAGGATTTCTATTGCTTATAGCTCTATCTTCATATTTAATATCTTTTTGGCAATTAAGTAACTATGACGATAGTACTGCCATAATAATGAGTAAGACTGCAGTAGTTAGGTCGGCTCCAGAATCAGTCAATTCTAAAGAATTGTTTATACTCCATGAGGGTACAAAGGTATATGTTAGTAAAGAGTCGGGACAATGGGCTAATATAGTCTTGGCAGATGGACGTCAGGGCTGGCTTCCAAAATCAAAATTTGAAATGGTTTTAGATACTAATAACTAAATAACACATTAATATATAATATTTTATGAAAAAAGTATTGCTTCTATCTTTAGTAGGCCTATGTTTAGCACTATCTGCATTTGCAAGAAGTGTTATATCTTATGAAGACTGGCAAGATCCAAATCTTTTTGAGAGAAATCGCCTGGCTATGTCTGCTAGCTTTGCAACTGAGCAACAACAAATAATCTCTTTAAATGGTCAATGGGATTTCAAGTTTAACCCCGATATGGATAAAAGGGATAAAGATTTTTATAAAGAAAGTTATAATATATCATCTTGGGATAAGATTAAGGTTCCAGGATTTTGGTATGAGTATGGCTATTGTGACCCAATCTATGTGAATGTGGGTTATCCTTGGAGGGGGAATGGTAAAACTAATCCACCATATGTGCCTAAGGAGGATAACTATGTTGGTCAGTATCGCAGAACATTTAACTTGACAGCTGAACAAGTCTCTAAAGATCTTATTCTCTGTATAGGTTCTGCTACATCTAATGTTAGAATATGGATCAATGGCAAGGAAGTAGGTTACAGTCAGGATAGTAAATTAGAGTCTCGATTTGACATTAGTAAATATGTTAGAAAGGGCAGTAATACAATAGCATTGGAAATATTCCGCTGGTGTGATGGTACTTATCTTGAGGATCAAGACTTTTGGCGTTTAGCAGGTATAGCAAGAGGTGTCTATATTTTCACAAGGGAGAAACAGGGCTTTAGGGATATTAATATCAGTGCAGATATGTATGGACAGATTGCACTAAAGGTTCAAACTACAAAAGCAATTAAATCAATAACTTATAAAGTCTTTGATGAAAATAACAAGCTTGTTTTAGAAGGTTCATCAGAGAAGTCTAAGAAGATAGCATCTTCATTGAGACAATTTGATATAAAAGCAGTACTTGAATCTCCTGAGTTATGGTCAGCAGAAAGCCCTTATTTGTATAGACTTCATGTAAGTGCAAATATGTCTAGGAGCCGTTTAGCTGAGAGTAGTAATATCAATTTTGGTTTTCGCTCAATAGAAATTAAAGATAATCAACTCTTAGTCAATGGGAAAGCTATCTTATTTAAGGGTGTTAATAGACATGAACTTAATCCTTATAAAGGCTATCAAGTATCAGAAGCAGATATGTTAAAGGATATTCAGATTATGAAGAGCCTTAATATAAATGCAGTGCGTACATGTCACTATCCAAATGACCCAAGATGGTTGGATCTTTGTGATAAGTGGGGCTTATATGTAGTTGATGAAGCAAATATAGAGTCACACGGAATGGGATATGCCCCAGATAGAACTCTTGCTAATAATAAGCAATATGCTGCTGCTCATATGGATAGGGATAGTAGAATGGTGTATAGGGATATAAATCACCCATCAATAATAATGTGGAGTCTGGGAAATGAAGCTGGTAACGGTACTAATTTCCTAGCAACTTATGATTGGATTAAGGCTCATGACCCTAGTCGTATTGTTATGTATTGTGAGGCTAAGCATGGTAGAAATACAGATATTTATTGTCCTATGTATCGTTCACCACAAGAGTGTGAGAATTATTTACATAACAATCCTCAAAAACCTCTTATACAATGCGAATACGCTCACGCAATGGGTAATTCTATGGGAGGATTTAAGGTATATTGGGATCTTATACGTAAAGAGCCTCACTATCAAGGTGGTTTTATCTGGGATTTTCAGGATCAGGCATTTTTGAAATATGTAAGCCCTAGCTCTGAAAATGCTACTGACCATGTTTTTGCTTTCGGTGGTAATTATAATAGCAAGGACGCTTCAGATGGATCATTTAACTGTAATGGTCTAATAGCTGCAGATAGAAGTCTACACCCTCATGCTCAAGAGGTTAAGTATCAACATCGTAATATACTTACTTCATTGGTGCTACCTGCTAATATCTCAGATTTAGAAAGTTCATCATCTAATCTTGTACTATCAGTATATAATGAATATTTCTTTAAGAATCTAGAAGATTATAGACTTGTGTGGGAGATTGAGGTAGCTGGAGATAAACTGCTTAGCGGACTTGTAGATAATTTGGATATAGAGCCACAGCAGACTAAAAATATCTCATTACCTGTTACATATAAGGAATTGGCAAGAATTGCAAAAAAACATAATAGTGCAAAAAACTCTGTTTATGCCAATCATTCAGCAGATGAGGATATTTACTTAAATGTTAAATATGTACTAAAGCATCAAGATGGGCTTTTAGCAGCTGGTTCAGAAGTAGCGTATGACCAAATGCCTATAAGAGAGGGCGATATAAAGTCGTTTAACGTAGCATCAGCAAATGTTACTGATGCTCAAGCTATTAATTTTGAAGATAAGGATGATAAATATTACTTTACATCAAATTTTGCATACGCAGGTACATCTTCTCCTTTAGTTTCAACATGGGCATTAGTTTTTGATAAAAAGACTGCATCAATTACAGCTTATAGTATAGATTCTAAGCAAGTCTTATCTGCTCCATTAGAGCCAAACTTCAATAGAGCTGATACAGAGAATGATATGGGTGCTAATTTATTTGCTAAATATAAATTTAAGGATAAGTTGGAAGTAGAGACTTGTGATATAGTAGGACTTGTTGGTAATGCGTATCAGATTAATGTTGTTTATAAGCCAATTAAGGACTATTTCCAGTTGTCTTTGCAATATACAATACATCCAGATGGCTCTGTTGCAGTATCTGAGAGTTTAAAGGATATGGGTAATTTGTCTAAGTATCATAATCTATATAGATTTGGAATGAGATTTGCCATGGAAGGCCGTTATTCAGATTTGGATTTCTATGGATATGGTCCTGATGAGAACTATATAGACAGGCGTTCATCTCAACTTATGGGACATTATAAGCAAAAAGTGGAAAATCAATATCATTATGGCTATGTTCGTACTCAAGAGTCTGGTACAAAGACAGGTTTACGTTGGTTTAGTATTTTGGACGATAATGGTACGGGCTTAGAATTGAGTGCAAGTACAAGATTCTCTGCATCTGCATTGCCATTTAGTATTGAGGATTTAGATGTATCTATAAAGGATCCACGTCCTTATCCTAATCCAACTAATTATCAGGCAGGAGAAGCTAAGCACTCACTCGAATTGAAAGCAATAGCATACGATAATGCTAGAACAAAGAGAAATACTTATGTTACTTTAGATTTAGTGCAAATGGGTGTAGGAGGTATTAACTCGTGGGGTTTATTACCTATGGAGCAATTTAGGGTGAAAGCTAAAGAATATAGGTTTGACTTTGTGTTTAGACCTGTAAATAATTAATATTTAATACTTTAATTTAAGCTTGCAGGCAAATGGCTGCAAGCTTTTTTTATCTCTGTCATTGACACATTTAAAGTTTCTACTAAAAAATGTTATTTTAATAGTATTACTTAAAATTTTTAAGATCTATCTTAATTAAAACATTTCAATTTTAATCTAATTTTTTATAAATTTGCATATACAGGGTAAAATAAAACGATTATTATCAAATTATACATAAAATGTCAAATAAAAAGAAAAGAGTTTACTGCTTTGGTGGAAAAAAAGCAGAGGGCAATGGCTCTATGAGGGAGCTTCTTGGAGGTAAGGGTGCAAACCTTGCTGAAATGAATTTATTAGGAATGCCAGTACCAGCAGGTTTTACGATAACAACAGAATGTTGTGCTGAATATTATGTAATGGGTGGGGGTTTTTCGGCAGAGCTTAGAGCAGATGTTGCTGAGGCTATGAAAAAAACTGAAGAAATTATGGGCAAGAAGTTTGGAGATGTTTCTGATCCACTTCTTGTTAGTTGTCGTTCCGGAGCAAGGAGCTCTATGCCAGGAATGATGGATACAATCCTAAACATAGGTCTATGTTCAGCTACAATCCCTGGAATGATTGAGAAGACAAAGAATCCACGCTTTGTATATGATGCTTACAGGCGTCTTATTATGATGTATTCTGATGTTGTAATGGAAAAAGCTGAAGGTATTGAGCCTGCAGATGGTCAGGGTATTCGTCAGCAGCTTGATAGAATGATGACAGAGCTTAAGAACAAACAAGGATATAAATCAGATACAGATATTACAGCAGAGGAGTTAAAGCAACTTTGTGAAGACTTTAAGCTTAAGGTAAAAGAGGTATTGGGAGTAGAATTCCCTGATAATGCTCAAGATCAGTTATGGGGCTCTATTGGTGGAGTATTCAAGTCTTGGAATGGTAAGAGAGCTATTGCATATAGAAGAATAGAGAAAATTCCAGATGATTGGGGTACAGCTGTAAATGTGCAATCAATGGTATTTGGTAATATGGGAGAGTCTTCAGCTACTGGTGTGGCTTTCTCTCGTAATCCAGCTAATGGTGATAATAAATTCTATGGTGAATGGTTGATTAATGCACAGGGAGAAGATGTTGTTGCAGGTATACGTACACCAAATCCTTTAAATGAGGCAACAAAGAGTGAGAAAAATAAAGAACTTCAATCTCTTGAGCTTGCAATGCCAAAGGTGTATAAAGAGTTAGATGCTATCCGTGTTAAGTTAGAATCTCATTTCCACGATATGCAAGATATTGAATTTACTATTCAAGAGGGCATTTTATGGATGTTACAATGTCGTAATGGTAAGAGGACAGGTCTAGCTGCATTACAAATGGCTATGGATATGTTAAAAGAGGGTATGATAGATGAGAAGACAGCTGTAATGAGGGTTCAGCCTGAGCAGTTGGACGAGATATTGCACCCTATATTAGATCCAAGTTCTGAGAAAAAAGCAGAGGTTTTGGGAACAGGTCTTCCTGCATCTCCAGGTGGAGCCGTAGGTACTATTGTATTTACACCAGAAGATGCTGTTGAAGCTAATGCAAGAGGCGAGCAGGTGATACTTATTCGTGAGGAAACATCTCCAGAAGATATCGAAGGTATGCGTGCAGCCGTAGGTATATTGACTACTCGTGGAGGAATGACATCTCATGCAGCTCTAGTTGCTCGTGGTTGGGGTAAGTGTTGTATAGTAGGTTGTGATTCTTTAGAGATTAATCTTGAGGCTAAGACTTTAACATTTGCCGGTTCAGATAAAGTTTATAAAGAAGGTGATTGGTTTAGTCTAAATGGTTCTAAAGGTAAGGTCTATGCAGCTAAGATAGAGACAATGGACGCATCAGAAAATCCTCTATTTATAGAGTTTATGTCTATTGTAGATAAATTCCGTCGTTTAGGTGTTCGTACAAATGCAGATACACCAGAAGATGCAAAAAAGGCCTTGCAGTTTGGTGCTGAGGGAATAGGACTGTTCCGTATAGAGCATATGTTCTATGGTAAGAATTCAGAAGTTCCTCTTGCTAAGTTACGTAAGATGATACTTTCTGACAGTGATGAAGAGAGAAGAGCGGCTCTGAATGAGCTAGAACCATATATAAAGGCAGCTGTTAAGAGCACTATGCGTATTATGGATGGAAAGGCCGTAGTTTTCCGTCTATTAGACCCACCTTTACATGAGTTTGTTCCTAGAACAGAAGAAAAGAAAAATGAGATAGCAAAAGAATTGGGAGTAAGCGTTGAGGAAATAGAAAAGAGGGGCGAGTCTCTACATGAGATTAACCCAATGATGGGACATAGAGGTGTTCGTTTGCATATGACCTTCCCTCTAATTGCTGAAACAGAGTATAGAGCTATATTTACAGCTGCTGCCGAGTTATTGGAAGAGGGCTTAAATCCTAAGCCAGAGATTATGATACCTGTTACAGTATCTGCAAGGGAGCTAAGTTATCAAAAGGCTATTTGTGATAAAGTGAAGTCTGAAGTTGAGGGCGAATATATGCAGACAGTTGATTATCAGTTTGGTACTATGATAGAAATCCCACGTGCTGCTCTTACAGGAGATAGAATGGCAAGGGCTGCAGAGTTCTTCTCATTTGGTACTAATGACCTAACACAGATGACATTTGGTTTCTCTAGAGATGATGTCGGAACATTTATGGGTAACTATAAGGGAAAGAAAATTCTAGATGAAGATCCATTCCAGACAATAGATCAAAAAGGTGTAGGTCAGCTTGTTAAGACAGGTGTGCAGACAGGTCGTTCAAGACGTCCAGATCTAAAATGCGGTGTCTGTGGTGAGCATGGTGGAGACCCAGAGTCAGTGAAATTCTTCAATAAGATAGGTATTGACTATGTTTCATGTTCTCCATTTAGAGTCCCTATTGCAAGATTAGCTGCCGCACAGGCTGAGATTGCACAATCTTAATTTCAGAATAAGGCA
>JARIAS010000067.1 GCA_029257745.1 Candidatus Cryptobacteroides sp.
TGGCTCTATGTGTTGGGCATGTGCATCCTCAAATATGATTCAGTGGTGGTTAGATGATTATAAGAAGAAGGGACATGAGATACCTGCTAGCTTACCTCAAGGTCCGGGAGAGATATATTCTTTGAAAATTTTTGATATATACTTTAAAGAGTGGGTCTTATATATGCACGTTGCACAAGAAGGGATAAAGTGGTTTATGGAAGGAGGTGGTATGAATAGGGGATACCCAAGTACTGGTGCTATACCTAAAAGAGATGGAATAGTCTATGAAGGTGGTTATGTGAAAAAGGCATTTCCTGATGGAAGATTAGATAAATTCTTAGCAGGCGGTGCATACATCTTTCCTTATGGTGCATATTTTGGTTGGGAACATCCTTCTGATTATTCAGAGCCAGGTAGAACGATGGTAGAGCGTTTTGCTAATACGGTTAAAAAAATAATGAGGGAAGGAATAGCATCTATATCTGCTGATAGTCATGAAATGACATTGTGGGGTTGTGATGTTGAGAACGGTAAGATAACAGCCTTATATATCACTAATTCTGACGATGGACAAAATAGATTGAGTCGTTATGAGTTAGATTATAAAGATGGTGTATATTTAAAAAATTATCCTGCTAAGACTAGAATGGGTTCTTTGATTATAGGACTGACCTTGTTTAAGGCCTATAAGGACTAGAATATAGGGGAGGCTACTAGAAATATTTTTAGTAGTCTTCTTTTTGTTATAGAAAGTTTGTTAAAAGAGTTTCTATTTAATTTTCTATAATTAGGTATTTTATAGAATAAAATAATTTGTATATTTTTGTATATAAGAGTATTATTTTAATATTTATAGTAATGCTAAATAGTATATAAGACTTTATAATATTGATAATTATGTATATAGAAAACCTTAAAAATCAAAGTGTTCAGTGGCTAATAAGTTTAGGAATATCAGAATATTGGTCAATAATGATCCAGTCGTTAATAGTCTTGCTAATAATATCTTTAATATCATGGCAAAGTAAACGATTCTTGACTTATATATTATCACATTATATTCCTATATGGGTGAAAAATACTAAAACAAAGTGGGATGACTTTTTGCTTAAACATAATTTTTTTAAAGTTTTTTCCTATTATTTTCTTGGATTTTTCTTCTTTTATCTGGATATATTTATAGCATCTGATAGTATCAGATTGTTTTCAGAATCTTTGATGTTTACTTATTTTACAATAGTAACAGCCTTTGTAATAAATAGTTTTCTTAATGCACTATATGATGTATACAGATATAAAAGGCCAAAGGATACAGGAGTTCTAAATGTCTATGTTCAGACTCTTAAGGTATTAACATTCTCTTTTGCAATTATTATAATTATTTCAATATATGCAAATAAGAATTTACTGGATATTCTCAAAGGCTTAGGTGCTATGGCAACAATACTTTTAATAGTCTATAAAGATACTATATTAGGTTTGGTAGCGGGGGTAAATCTTGCTGCAAATAAGATGTTAGAAGTCGGAGATTGGATATGCTTACCTCAATATCATGCAGACGGAACAGTGATAGAAATAGGTCTAAATACAATAAAGGTGCAAAATTGGGATATGACTATAACTACAATACCTCCATATAAGCTTATATCTGAGTCATTTATCAACTGGAAAGGAATGGAAAATTCTGGAGGTAGGAGGATAAAAAGATCTATTAATATAGATATTGACTCTATTCGTTTTTTATCTAAGGAAGATATTGAAAGGTTCTCTAAATTCAGATTATTAAAGGATTATATAGAGTATAAGAAAACTCAAATACCTAATTTAGATTCAAATGATGTCGAGGTATACAATAGCAGGCGTCTTACCAATATAGGCACATTTAAAAAATACGTGGAAAATTATTTGCGAGATAAACAAATAGCTAATGAAGATATGACCTTTTTAGTAAGACAGTTACAGTCTAATGAAAGGGGCTTGCCATTAGAAATATATTTCTTCTCTAAAGAAAAGGCATGGGCTAAATATGAAGATATTCAAGCAGATATTTTTGATCATTTATTTGCAATACTTAAGGAATTTGATCTAAGAGTTTTTCAAAATATATCAGCTGCTTCTACTCGTAATTTGATAAAATAAATAAAAAATGCTCTCTATTGTGAGAGCATTTTTTTTGCTGCAGACTCTCCTGCCAGATAACCTGTGCTAAAGGCAAGTTGTAGATTGTAGCCACCTGTATCAGCATCTATATCCAGTACTTCACCACAAAAGAATAAATTAGATTCTAATTTAGATTCCATACTTTTTGCAACAATCTCATCTGTATTTATACCTCCAGCTGTAATGACGGCTCTCTCCCATGATACGTAGCCATCAATATCAAAATAAAAATGTTTAAGGCTATGAGCAAGTCTTTTAAAATCAATTCTTTGATTGTTCTGTTTGCCTATTAGTATTTGGGGATTAAGTAGTTTGAAAGCTTCTATACCTTCTCTAGCTATTAACTTTTCTAATAAGATGCTATATGCCTTTTGTAACTTTATAGTTTTAGGTATTTCTTGCCATTTTTCTTTTATTCTTATTACTAATTCTTCCTCATCTACCGAAGTCTTTATATCCAGCTCTACACTTACCTTAGCTCCATTTATCATAGATTTTACTGCATTCCTGCTTATCTTAAAGCCGATTGGACCTTCAATACCACCATCTGTAAAGTACACTTCTCCAAACTCTTTTTGTATAAGCTCTTTGTTGGCATATAAACTTAGTTCTGTATTCTTTAGTTTTAATCCATTTAGTTTGTGTCCAAGTTCAGACATTGGCGTATTGCGAGCTATGTGAATATTGCTGCCGCTATATCCAGTCTTATAATTTTTTGGTACAATGGCAGTTAGAGATGGAAAACACTTATTAATCTTATGTCCAAATAATTCAGCAAACTTGTAACCATCCCCTGTACTACCTGTGCTAGGATATGATAGACCTCCAGTAGCTATTATAAGTAGCCTAGAGCTATAAGAAGAGCTTTTGCCCTTAATTACAAAAAGTCCATTCTCTTTGTAGAGTTCTTTAACTTCTTGATTATAGGCAAAGTCTACTCCTAAGTTTTTATTTATTTCCACTAGGCAATCTACTACCGAGCTTGAACGCATAGATTCAGGGTAAACTCTGTCTCCTCTTTCAACAACAGTTTTTAATCCCTTACTTTCTAATAATTCTACTAGCTTATGTGGATTTAGACTATAAAAAGCACTTCTTAGAAAGTTCTGCTTTGTCCTTATATGAGGGGAGAAATCTTCCCAATTTTTAAGATTGCAAATATTACAACGTCCCTTACCTGTTATCATTATTTTTCTACCTGCACGAGGCATCTTTTCAATAACTAGTATAGAACTCTTATTTGATTTTAATTTAGCTGAATATGCAGCCAATAATCCTGATGCACCCGCACCTATGATTATAATATCATACATCTATTGGAAGGCTTTTTGTATGTGTTTAATGAGTTTAATAGAAAGCATATTTGCATTAGGTCTGTATTGTAGTATTGCCCATAGGCAATAAAATGCCAGCAATAGAGAGATTAGCAAGAATAGCATTTGCTCAAAAAGCATAGGCACAATTAGAGCAAGTAGAGCGATAAATATAAAGCAAAAAATGCGAAAATTACTGCTTTTATTCCATTCTTTGAAGCTCACAGCATATTTTCTGATACTTTCACCATCAATAGTCTTCTTTCCACTATCTCCGGAGTCTTCTACAAAACAAACTATATATTGTTTCCAAAAAAGATTAGATACATCTACTATAAATTCAAAGTCCCTTAGATTGTTGTAACTTTGTAGTTCTGTTACTTCATCAGCCTTGTATACCTTACCATAGTTAGCTAGCTCTGTCTTTACCTGACCAAGTACAGTCCCCATTCCTTTATGTGTTTGGAATATAGCTGTACCTGCATCCTGTATTAAAGTATTTTTTCTTAATTGTATAGACATAAATTAGCTTTTAAATAGATATTATATCAAAGTTGCAAACTTGCTTCTCACAGTAGCTTGCAGATAAGTTAATATTGCCGTCTTCCTTACTATATATGCTAAAAGGCTTTTCCAGTTCAAGACATAGTATATCTCCTATTCTTATACTGATATGCTGGGAACAGTCACATACAAGATTGTCCAGCTGAGCTTTCTCTATATTATTTGTTTTATAGATACATTTTGAGTCTTTGTGTATGCTGAATATATTATCTTTTGACTCCAGTACTGCAAGATTATACATAGGTTCAGATAGTCTTGAACTTTTGTCCCAGCATAATGCAGTAGAATATCTCTTTAGCCTATCTATATCCTCTGTATAGATATGGAGTAGTAAGGCATAGTTGAATGCGTTATAATATCTTTCAACAAAGTTTTCAGATATACATTTACCAGCTTTTATCGCTTTAGTATATATAACAGGGCAGAGTTCTATATATTTTACATCATCTGAGAGATATAGAGCCCTATTTTCTCTTTCTAAAGATGTGTCAGGTCTAGTTACTATATCTGAATCTTTAGTTTTAATAAGAATATTCACCTTATTTTGAGTTAAAATTGAGTTTTAGCTGTTCTAAAGCTTCTTGACTAGGTTCCTTTTTACTTTCTTCTAAAAGTTCCTGTTTGTATTGCTCTTCCAGCCTTCTGAATTGCCTTTTAGTATCTAGAGTAAAATCTCCATTTGCTATCCAAGCAAAATAACTTCTTTCATTATCAAATACTTCTTTTACCGATTTTCCACTATGTTTGCCAAAATTAATAGTCGGTACCCCATTTTTTAGTATAATCCTAGCTGCAAAGTCGTAAGCTTTTGCCCTACTATTGAGTTCTGAAAGAGATTTAATATCATTTTTAAGACTAAGATTGTTTATAGGGTTTGGAGTGCTATATTTATCTAGTTGTGCCTTAAGAACTTCATAAGTAGCAAGGGTATCTGCTTCTGCAGAGTGTGCATTTTCAAAATCCTTTCCTCCGCAGTAAAACCTATACGCAGCTCTTAGATTACGAGGTTCCATAAAATGATATATATTCTGTACATCTACCATAGTACAAGCATGCAGATCTATATCAATTTGGGCAAGAACTTGTTTTGCTTTGTTTTTCTTATCTTCTGCTAGTCCATGTAATGCAATTCTAGATTCGCAGTAAGACTTTACTCTTTCTATTTCTTCCACTAACATAGGAAGATCAAATTTTGTAGAGTTGAAACCTGCCAAGTCACAATCCCTCATCATGTCTACAATCTCTTCTACTACTTCAATAAAGCGTGGGCAGTCTTTTAGATCTTCATCCTTTATTCCATTTACCTCAGAAGCACTTGGATTAATGGGTATTTGTCTTGCATTTTGATAGTCCCAAGGTTTGATTTTCCACGTCTTAATCTCTTCTTTAGCATCTGGATATACTTTTACAAAGCTTAACTCAATAATTGCATCGGAAGCAATATTAAGTCCAGTGCTTTCTATATCAAAAAATATGATAGGTCTTTCTAAGTTTAAATTCATAATTATTTTACCATTACAGGCATCACAATGCCAAAACTCTTATCTGCTTCTTTGCTATCTGGTACAGGTAATATAAGTGCAGCCCTACGCCTGTCTGCAAATTTCATAATTACTTCTTCACTATTGAGATTGCTAAGAATATCTACAATATGATTGGACCTGAAACCAATGGTTAATTCTTCTCCACTATATTCGCATGGTGTTTTTTCGCTAGCCTCTAATTCAAAGCCTGTATCTTGTGCAGAAACTTCCAGACTAGAGTCTTTTAGCTCAAATTTTATATGGCTTGATGCTTTTGGAGAACATACTGCTATACGTTTCACTATGTTTAGCAGCTTGCTTCTACCTATTTGCAGTACATTGTTATTATCCTTAGGTATAATTGCTTTATAGTCTGGGTAAGAACCTAGTACTCTGCAACATATGATGCTTATGTTTTGAAACTTGAAGACAATAGCCTTATTGTCAAACTCTACAAGTACCATATCATCCTCTTTACCAAGTATTGATTTGAGTAGATTTGCGTGTCTTTTGTGGAGTATAAATGAATCTTCAAAATCAGAATTAAGCTCTGTTGTATAGCATATTAGCTTATTCATATCAGAAGCAACAAGTGTACTTGAACCCTTTATTATATCAAAGAAGATAGCATTCATTACAACCCTTGATTCATCATTTGCACAGGCATAGATAGTACTATTAATTGCTTCCAAGAGTTCTGGCATAGATATAGAAAAACTATGTTTCTCTTCGCTTAATTCTTGTATTTTTGGAAAATCATCAGCATTGAAATAGGGGAGTATTGAATGTCCATTTGTCCAGCTACATTCAAAGCTGTTTTCTGTTTTTGTTTCAATGCTTATAGGTTGGTCAGGTAGTTCTTTTAGCAAATCTGTAATCTGTTTTGCAGGAACTCCTATGCGTCCTTCTTCTATTGCCTTATCAACTTCAATAGAATAATATAGAGTAAGTTCTTTATCTGTTGCAGTAATTTTTAGAGTTTTAGCTTCCAGCTCAAATAAAAAATTCTCAAAAATAGTATCTGTCGCCTTAGAAGGTATTGCTTTTAAGGCTGTAAGAGTAGCTTTTAATAGCTCAGAACTTGAAACAATTAATTTCATATTTAGTATTATTTTTCTTTACATTTATAAATGTATATTCAATCTCTTATGAATATTCTTACAAATATAAGGATTTTATAATGGCTACTATATAATAAACGTATTTTTTCAAGTTATTTTCTTGTCAAATTCTAAGATAAAACTTTTGCGACAGATCTTCTTTCATAAAAATAGCTCTAATAGTATTGTATAGACTTAATAAGAAAGTTTTTACTTGTAAATTTAATATAGAAGTGCAACGCTAATTAAAAAATAAAGCTTTGAATGTCAACAAGTGTATATAATAAAAAGGGAGAGCAGTACCTCTCCCAATGATCAATTAATTTTGTTATGTAATAATTATTTTCTCTAGAGTAGGGTATGTAATTTATTGGGGAATACAAGAGAAGGATTGAATTTCCTTAAGGCAAGAGTGTACAGTCCTTATCAAATGCACCATCTCCCATATATGTCACACTTTCTGGAATTACTATACTCTTTAAACTGCCACATCCAGAAAAGGCCCTCTCCCCAATCACTGTCACACTTTCAAGTATTACTACACTCTGTAAACTGGTACATCTACTAAAGGCCTCAGTTCCAATCTTTATCACACCTTCCAGTATTACAACACTCTGTAAACTGCTACATCCAGCAAAGGCCTTATCCCCAATCTCTTTTACACTTTCCGGTATTACAACATTCTGTAAACTGCTACAACCCTCAAAGGCACCTTGCCTAATGCTAGTCACACTTTCTGGGATTACGACACTCTGTAAACTGCTACATCCAGAAAAGGCAGATTCCCCAATCTCTTTCACACTTTCCGGAATTACAACACTCTGTAAACTGCTACATCCAGAAAAGGCACTCTTCCCAATCTCTTTTACACTTTCCTGTATTACTACACTCTGTAAACTACTACATCCCTCAAAGGCCCTATACCAAATCTCTGTCACACTTTCTGGAATTACGACACTCTGTAAACTGCTACAGTCCTCAAAGGCCCTATACCCAATCTCTGTCACACTTTCTGGAATTACGACACTCTGTAAACTGCTACACCCAAAAAAGGCTCTATCCCCAATCCCTGTCACACTTTCAGGGATTACTACACTCTTTAAACTGCTACATCCCTCAAAGGCACCAGGTGAAAAATCATCGAATTCACAACGACCAATCTCTGTCACACTTTCCGGAATTACTACACTCTGTAAACTGCTAAACCCAAAAAAGGCACCATTCACAATCTCTGTCACACTTTCCGGAATTACTATACTTTGTAAACTACTACATCCAGAATAGGCCCTCTCCCCAATCACTGTCACACTTTCCGGTATTACTATACTCTGTAAACTGCTACATCCATAAAAGGCCCTATACCCAATCTCTGTCACACTTTCTGGAATTACTACATTCTGTAAACTGCTACATCCAGAAAAGGCACTATCCCAAATCTTAGTCACACTTTCAGGAATTACTATACTCTGTAAACTACTACATCCATAAAAGGCACCATACCCAATCACTGTCACACTTTCCGGAATTACTATACTCTGTAAACTGCTACAACCCTCAAAGGCACCTTGCCTAATGCTAGTCACACTTTCTGGGATTACGACACTCTGTAAACTGCTACATCCAGAAAAGGC
>JARIAS010000070.1 GCA_029257745.1 Candidatus Cryptobacteroides sp.
TCGTAAACTTCAAAAGGTTAGCTGCATCTTCATACTTGTTTGCTAGATTGCCTTCCTCTGGTTTAAGAATGAAGGTAAGAGGAGCAACATCAAATGTGAAGTTACCAAAACTAGTATGAAAAGTAACCTGACCTCCATTACTTTCAATGCTTTGTATTGGTTGAGTGCCTTCAGGTCCTCTTTCTCCCTTTAGTCCATTAGCTCTAACCTTATTTCCATCGACAAGAATAAAGCTAGGTTTCTGATTCCCATATTGAATAGTCCAATAGAAATTAGGGTCATCAGGATGTTCAGGGTCTT
This sequence comes from Candidatus Cryptobacteroides sp., assembly GCA_029257745.1. Classification (GTDB taxonomy): domain Bacteria; phylum Bacteroidota; class Bacteroidia; order Bacteroidales; family UBA932; genus Cryptobacteroides. The sequence goes on from JARIAS010000070.1 coordinate 301, forward strand.
GGCTTATTCTAATAAGAGGAGTTTCACCAGTAACTTTATGAGAACTTTTTACCCCGTTAATTGTCCAAAAGCCATCATCAGATATTCCTATCTCTGGGTTTTCTCCGTCCTTCCCATCTTTACCGAAAGGTATAGTGATAGCCTTACCATCACCGAAGACAACCTTTACAGAGTCTGGATTAGTCCTGTTGGGGAAGTAGTTTATACTTTGAATAGTAGTATTATTAACAATAGTTTGATAAAGTTTCTTTATTTCTCCTATATTGTTATTCAGACTGTCAATATCCTTATCCATATCGCCAAGCTTATGTAGCATAACAATCTGTCTGCTATAAAGCTGTGCAGTATCTTCCTTATAACATGAAGATGTTAGAAAAGCTATAGAACTAAAAATTATTAGATAGAATATTCTTTTCATTTTGTATTACTATTTATGTTGATAGATGCTTAAAATATATTTAGAAGATATATAATATCTTACAAATGTACCACATTTTTAGGAATATAGCAAATGTTATGAATTTGCTGATTCTTAAATAGTTATAATGATTTAACTGCCAGTAAATATTTTATTATATAGATAAAAAATCACTCTTAATAATATTATTAAGAGTGATTTTCTTCTAATGTATATAGGCTAGTAAACTATTGATCTAGTCCAAATGATTTAAGATTTTCAATAGCATCAACATTTCCTGCTTTTTTAGCTTGAAGTAAAAGCTCTTTAGCTTTTTCTTTGTTACCTAATTGCATATATGCAACACCCATAAGGTTAAGGGCAACGTTATTCTTAAGATTTTGAATATATCCTAAGGCTTCTTTAGCATTTTTATTCTTTAATGAAAGAGCTGCCTTGTAGCAAAGAATTCTTTCGTCTTGTGGGAAGAACATGAAGGCTTTGTCTAGACTCTTTGCAAAATCATTACTAAATAGTGGATATTGATTTACAACTGCAAGCATTTCATCTGCACTAAGTTTTTGAGGCTCAGTGTTAAACTTAACAACACATTGCTCAATAGTATATGGCTTAATTTCGAAATTAAATACACAAGTATTCATACGAAGTGCAGGATAAAGCTCTTTTACTGCTTCTTTGTATACTCTTCCTTGTTTAGCAAGGGCAATCTTCTTTTGCTCGTTAGTCCTATCTGAATTAACTATATCTATAAGAACTTGCTTATCTTTGTTATCCCAGTTTAAAAGTGCCTTTCTTAGACCATCCCAATTTTCTCCCTTACCTGCAAATGTTATATTTTCTACATTGTAAGCCTGTTTAAGATAGTTTACAATAGCTTTAGCTCTTTCGTCTGCAAGTTTAGTATTTGTTTTTAAGTCACCTTCAGGAGAGGCATATCCTTCTATAACTATGTTTTTGATAGTAATGTCTTTGTCATCACGTAGTTTCCTATACATATTATCTATCTTATCTAGATATATTTGGTTATATCCAATATAAGGTTTAAGTATAGTCTTAGATAATTCATATTGGAAGAATGCGTTTTCTTCCATTTTTCTAGCTTTTCTTTGTCCAAGATTAGTTTTAAGGCTAGAGAATGCGAAAATGTTGTTGTCTTCTTTAGGTACAACTAGTGATTTAGCAGGTTTAAGTGCTACCTGTGGAACGACTTTTTTCTGCTTATTTTTATTGAACTTAACCTGAATGTTAGCACCAAATGATAAGATATAGTCGTCTTTAGCTTTTTTAAGAGTTTTGATGCCATCAAATCTTTGGTCGCTTACCCACATTAGACCTGAATAAAGTTCAAGACCAAAATGTTTAGATACAGCCATATTAAGTGCTAGTTCTCCACCTAGACCAATGCTTAAAGGAGAGTTATATACTTTAGTTAGTCTTTCGCTCTTTTTCTTGATATTGTATGTGGCAGCTGTGTACTTATTTAAATACGCAGCAGGCTTTAAGAATAGAGTAAATCTTTGTTCTCTATAATTAGGTATATCCATAAAGAGCCTGTTGATATTTAAGTTCGCCATAAGACCTACTTGCATAAATCTAGTACGACTAAAAGCTGTCTCATATCTTGCCACCCGCTCTCTGTAGATGTTGTTTTCATACCAAATACCAAATGGCTGGTCTTCTGCTTCTTGTCTGTATTCTCCTTTGTACTCACTTCCATCTACAGAAGTATAAGGATATATGGTCATACCATCAGTAGTTAGCATAAATTTGTCATTAGATTTTAGGCCTAGACCTGTCATTTGTCCGTATAGAGCTTTAAATTCTAATGAGAATAATGAGTTAAATCTATATCCAACTCTTAGGTTAGGTGCAATTCCAGGATTAAAAGATTTAGGTGTAATTGAATACATGTCTCCAAACATGAAAGGACTCTCCATGCCAACACCTATGTACCAATATGGAAACTTCGCAAGATTTTTCTTGTGCTTCATATTTGTGTGTTTGTGATGAGAGCATTCCTTGTTCCCTTTGTGTGTTACTCCTTTATGTTGCTGTGCGACTGTAGGAGTAAGCCCTAAGAATAATAGGCTTATGCCTAAGATAATTAGTTTGTTAATTTTCATAATTATTTTGTTTTATTTATATGTTTTTTATTAAATATTGTCCAAAATATACCGCAATAAGCCCTAATATTATACTGAGTATTATATATGTTATTGCATTAAAGTAGTTTCCTGTTTCTAGTAGTTTAAGCACTTCTAATGAGAATGTTGAGAAGGTAGTAAAACTTCCACAAAAACCTACCATTAAATATAAGGCTATGTCAGGGTTAAGGTATTTACCTGTTATAGCAATCCCATAAAGTAAGCCTATAATAAAACAGCCTATTATATTTATAAGCATAGTAGTGCTTATAATACTTGTTCCATAAGAAGGAATATAAACAGACATAATATACCTGCTTGTTCCTCCTATAAAACTAGCTAGTCCTATAATTATTATATTCCTAATCATGGAATGATATACTATAATTAGTAACAAGATACAAAGATAAATATTTTTTCATAATTAAACAGTTTTTTAATACATTTGTTTGGTAGATATTGTATTACGCATTATAATGTTGTTATAAATTATGAAAATTAAAATAATCAATAAATCATCTAATCCAATGCCTAGATATGCAAGCATTCAAGCTGCAGGTATGGATATTTATGCAGATATAACAGATAGTATAGAAATAACTCCATTAGAGCGAGTTATAGTCCCAACAGGTATATATATAGCTTTGGAAGCAGGATATGAATGTCAGATCCGTCCAAGAAGTGGATTGGCTGCAAAGCATGGTATAAC
>JARIAS010000028.1 GCA_029257745.1 Candidatus Cryptobacteroides sp.
TATCAAAGAGCCCATAAGTCCTGGTCCTCTAGTAAATGCAATTGCACTTACATCTTCCAATTTAACACCTGCCTTATCCAAGGCTTGAGATACAACTGGTACAATATTAAGTTCATGAGCCCTAGAGGCTAACTCAGGGACTACTCCCCCAAAATCTTTATGAACCTGCTGACTAGCAATAACATTAGATAACATATAGGTATCCTTTATCACTGCAGCAGAAGTATCATCACATGAAGTTTCTATTCCTAATATAATGTCTGCCATAATTTTATATTTAAATCGGCTATAATAACCTAAATTATTTACAAAAGTACTAATAAAAGCTTAAGATTACTGATATTATTGTTATTTTTGTAAACTAATTTTATTACTATTCGCAAGTTTTGGAAAATATTCAGAATTACGCTTGTTTTGTTTATTGCGATAATTCTTGGCATCGGGATTTTAATTCAATCATCTGCGATGCGTCCCTTTATTATCAAAGAGATTGTACATTATGTCAATGAGATTATTGATGGAGAGATAGTATTTGAAGACATACAATTACAGCCATTTAACTCTATCATAATTAAGAATATAGCTATTATTGATAATAATCCATACACAGACAAAAACAATCACAAAGTAGACACCTTATTAAAAGCTGAATTAATAAAAGCCAATTTCAGCCTAAAGGGCTTATTTCACAATAAGGGGGTATACGTAAGTAAATTATATATAGGTAATGCCAATCTTAATCTATGCATAGAAAAAGACAGTCTAGGACATACAACTAACAATATTGTACGAATATTCAATATTAAAAGTTCAAATAACAAAAACAATAATAAGGACATATTTGAGATGACTGATATAGATATTAAAAATTTCAGATTTAGAATGAAGAACTATGCCAGTCCTTTCAAATATGCTACTAATACTTCCATTAATTGGTCTGACTTAGATGTCTACAATGTAAATATACAGGCTAAAGATCTAAGCTTTAAAGAAGGATACATGTCCGGTAGTCTGGAAGCAGCAAGTTTAAAAGAAAAATCAGGACTTAACATATCTAATCTAAGTGCCCAAAAAGTAAAAGTAGGACATGGAAAGACAGATATAAAAAATATACATCTACAAGACAGTTCAAGTAATATAAATGCCAATAGCATCTTATTTAGTTATAAAAATTCATCAGAGTGGTCTGACTTTATAAATAAAGTGCTAATGAATATTACCTTATATCCTAGTACTGTAAGCTTTAACACAATAAGTTACTTTGCCCCTGCATTAAAAAATAAAGATATTATAGCAAATATAGAAGGACAATATTTAGGCACAGTTAATAATTTTGAGCTAAACAGAATAAAAATAGAAAGCCCTAAGCTCGATATGAAGGCTGCCATAAATGGTAGAATAAGTAGTGTAAGCTCTGTTAAAAATATGTATTTTAACCTAAAAGGCTCTGATGCCTACTTTAGCAGTAGCTGGCTAAACCACTTCTTGCACCAATGGGTAAATAATTTACAACTAGACTTCAGCCAATTTGCAAGAAAAGATTATATCAATGCAGATTTTAGCCTACAAGGTAATCTAAATCAGCTTATCATAAAGCCGGAAATTAGAATTGATGATGGCAGTGCAACAGCAGATGTCAAAATAAGCAATATAGTAGATAAAACAAAAGATATAGGTATTGATATTTCGTTGAATACAAGATATTTAAATATAGGTAAACTACTATCTAACAACAACTTAGGTAGAGGAACCATTAACTCTAAGATAAGAATTAGAAAAGTAAATAATAAAAATACAATTTACATTGACAGCCTAAATATATATTCTTTGAAAGCTGCAGAATACTATTATTCCAATATATTTGCAAAGGCCATATATAGGAACAATATAATAAATGCCTATGTTAATAGTAAAGACCCTAATCTTAAACTTATATTTAAGGGTATAATATCTCTACCTACAAAACATACAATAGGTAAGGCACAATTTGAAACACTACTTGATTATGCTAATTTAAGTGCACTTAATATTGACAAAAACAATCAAACTTCCATATTAAGTTTCAATGCAAACTCAAGGATAGATATAACAAATGATTTTACCATCTTAGGAAATATGAATATAGATAAGCTATATTTACAAAATGACCTAGGAGCAGAATCCATATCTGCAATTGATATTAATTCATATAGTAAAGACAATAAATATTATCTTAAGGCAAAAACAGAATTTGCAGAACTTAGTTATAGTGGCGATAAATTTATAAATGATTTTTACAAAGATATTTCCAATATACTTATATTCAAGGAGCTAAGTCACTTAAGAAAAAGTAATAAGTGGAAATGGAAGAATGCAGAATATAATCTTGATGTAAACATAAAAAAGAGTAAAAAATTATTATCTTTCATTAAACCTGGTATGTATATCGCAGATAGTTCAACCTTACATATTAATATAAGTAAAGAGGCTAAACTGCAGGCTAAATTTAATTCAAAGAGAATAGCATACAAGGATAAATATATCAAAAATATAAAATTAGATATAAACAACTTAAGTGATAGTATTCAGGCAATACTTAGTGCTGAAGAATGTTCTATTAATCCATTTATTATCAAGAACAACAAACTGAGTATCAACTACAAGAACAACAAAATTAATACTAAATTCAGTTTTGACAATAATGATAAATATAATGCGAATACTGCCAATATCTTACTAGAAACAGATATTATAAAATCTGATACCCTTGAATTACATTCTGTACTATCGTCTTCTCAATTAAATATAAACTCTAAACATTGGAGGATAAAGCCTAACAAGATAATATGGAAAAAAGATAAAATAAGAATTGACTCTCTAAAATTAGAAACTGATAATCAGTATATTAGTATTAATGGGGCTTATTCTAAGACTAAGCAGGAAAAGTTGGACATTAATATTAAGCAACTTGATTTATCTATGCTAAATATTTTTCTTCCTAACAAGATAAATCTAAAATCAACACTTAATGCTAAGGCTAATATTATTTCACCTAGTGATAAGCAATTTAAGCTTATACTTGACGCAGTATCACATAATACCCAGTTATCAGGTGAGAATATGGGAGATGTATATGCTAATAGCATATGGAATGAAAAAGAAGAGCAATTTAATTTTTACTCTTACAATGTATTAAAAAACAAGAGAAACTTTGATATCAAAGGAACATATAAGCCTAAACAAGAAAGACTTGAAGCAAAAATTAAGCTTAGAGACGCTAAGCTAGACTATGCACAAGCCTTTCTAAGCAGCATCTTTGATGAAATAAGGGCTAAAGCTAGTGGAGATATAGATATAAGTCTAGATGAGGGTAAACTTGACATTAAGTCTAACGATATTCAAATTAAAGAAGGAAAACTTATTGTTGGATACACCAAGGTACCATATAGTATGAATGGCAGCATAAACATTAATAATAAAGGCTTATATTTTAATAATCTTGCGATAAATGATAGGTTTGGAGAAAGTGGTAACATAAATGGCTCCATCAACTGGAATTATTTTAAAGATATTTCCTTAAATATACATTGTAAATTAAACAATATGGAAGCCATCAATACAAATTATATCAATAATCCAATTGTATATGGCAATGTTTTTGGCACCGGTAATGTTAATATTATAGGACCTTTAAATAATCTTCTTATAGATATTGATGCTAAAACAGATAAAGCTGGTCAATGGCATATATCCACTAATAACAATAATGCGAGCAAAAGCTCTAACCTATTGGTATTTAAACAGCTACCTAATAAGAATGAGTTCGAGTCTTATATGAGTCAAAGTAAAGAATTCAAAGATAAGACTAAATCGCAACTATCTGTTAAGATTAAATTAGATGTAAATTCTCAGACTGAGGCAATAATAGAACTTGACAAGCAGAATAATAACAAGCTTAAAGCCAAGGGTAATGGACACATAGAACTAGATATTCGACCTAGCAAAGATATTTTCAATATCAACGGAAACTATAACATAAGCCAAGGTAAATTCTTATTTAATGCCTTAAAGGTATTTTCCAAAGAATTTGATATTCAAGATGGAAGTAATATACACTTCACAGGAAACCTAATGAAAAGTCTACTAGATATTAAGGCTAGATATAAGACTAACAGCAAAATAGGCCCATTAATTGCTGATACAACCTCTCTTGTTAGAAGAGATGTATATTGCTATATAAATATAAGTTCTAAATTAGAAGATCCTAAGTTCAGTTTTGGCATAGATATTCCAAATCTAGATCCTAGTACAAAAGCACTGGTGGAAAGTGCATTAAATACTGAAGATAAGGTTCAAAAACAACTCTTCTCCCTACTGATTTTTAACAATTTCATGCCAAATGGAGAGTCTGGTATTATTAATGACAACTCTTCAGCCCTCATTTATAATGGTTTATCTGATCTTGCATCAAATCAAATAAATAGCATACTTCAAAAATTTCATATACCTATTGATATTGGATTGAACTATCAAAAAGGTGCTAACAGTAAAAATATCTATACGATGTCCCTCAATAGTAGTTTCCTGAATGACAGAATAACTATATCTGGCAATGTAGGAAATAAAAGAGATAGACTATTTAACAGCATAGACAATTCTAATAAATTTAAAGGTGATATGGACGTTGAATTCAGATTAGATAACAATGGCAGATATAGACTTAAGCTCTTCACACATTCAGCAGACCAATATAGTGACTATCTAGATGATTCTCAAAGATTTGGAACTGGTATAATTATGCAATTTGAGTTTAAGAACCTAAGAGATTTATTCAACAGAATCTTTAGAAGTAAAAAGACCGAATTATTCAAAAGAGCCAAAGCAGATTATATTATAGAAGATTAAGTATGGAGGCAGAAAATAAACACAAGTTATATCTAATACCTAGCCCCTTAGGGGATAAAAATCCCATGGAAGACATACCAAGGGCTAGTCTGAATATTATATCTAAGATTAAATGTTATGTGGTAGAAAACACTCGTTCTGCAAGACGTTATCTATCTGCAGCAGGCCTGAAGGGACATATAGAAGAACTAGAATTTTATGAGCTTAATGAACACAGTAGTATTGAGGATATTGAATCCTTAATAAAGCTTTTAGCACGGCAAGATGTAGGCCTAATTAGTGAGGCCGGTTTACCTGCAGTAGCTGATCCAGGTGCTAAACTTGTAGAACTATGCCATAAACACAATATACAAGTAGTACCTATGGTAGGTCCATCATCACTTATGCTAGCTCTTATGGCTTCGGGCTTCAATGGCCAGTCATTCGCTTTTTGTGGCTACCTTCCGGCCAAGACTGAAGATAGACGAAGTGCCATTAAGAATATTGAAAAACAATCTTACACATTAAATCAGAGCCAAATATTTATAGAAACTCCTTACCGTAATATGGCAATGTTACAAGATTTGCTTAAATATTGCGATGATGAAACTATGCTTTGTCTTGCTTTTAATCTTAATCTTGAAGGTGAAACTATTATAAGCAAAAGTATAAAAGAATGGAAAGCTATCAATATTGATATTGCAAAAAAGCCCTGCGTATTTATTATTTATAAAGAAAAGCAATATCACGCAAAGGAAAAACAGTATCCTGCAAAAACAAAGCAGTATAGAAAATAAGATAAATAATTAAAATTGCCTAAGTAAGGGAGAAAGTCTGCAAAAGTAAGTGGAATGTAGGACAAAAGTAAGAACTGAAAATAGCTAAAAAAGTGATAAGATAAAAGATATAGGGGCTTTGAGCCATTATAATTATCTTATAATCAAGCCATCATAAGCAGGTGCCACTTCAGATGCTATATTTCTCTCCAAACATAATGCTTTTAGTTCTTCTGCAAAACTATCATAAGAGGGAAAAGCGTGTGATAAATGAGTTAGCCAAGTATGCTTTGCTGCCACTTTATCAGCTATACTCAATGCCTCATCTAGACTAAAATGCGAATGATGTTTTTTATAACCTACTGTATTTAGACTTAGGTGTTCTAAGCCTTGTAACTTAGCAAATTCTTCCTCAGGTATACTACTCATATCAGTAATATATGCTATATTACCGAATCTATATCCAAGTACAGGCATTTTATCATGGTAACCCCTTATAGTCTGTATAAGTACCCTATCATTTGATTTTTGTGGAAGAATTGATTCATCATAGGCAGATATTATTTGTTTGGACATAGTCTGCCTTAAAGAACCGTCAGGCATCTGATAAAAATAACCTTTATCATGTACCCATACCAAATCCCCCTCTTCTTTCTCCAAACTTAAATAAAACTCCTTATTCTCAATAAGAAATATCTGCCACTCAGGAGCACCTGGATATTTAAACTCTTCAAAAGCATATGAATATTCCTGCTTTAAAGTTTTTAACACCCCTTCTTCACAATAGATTTTAATAGCCTTTCTATCTACATAATTTAAAGCTCTTACATCATCTAAACCTCCTGTATGATCCTTATGATTATGAGTAAGCAAAATGGCATCTAAATGCTCTACCTTAGCTGATAACATCTGCTGCCTAAAATCAGGACCTGCATCTATAAGTATGTTCAAGCCTGCGTAGCTAACTAAGGCAGAGGATCTTAAACGTTTATCCCTAGCATCTGAAGACTGACATACAGGACAGTTACAAGCTATGATAGGCACTCCCTGCGAGGTGCCTGTTCCTAAAAATTGTAATTGTGCTTTTAAGTCCTGCATAAACAATATTATATTATAATTTCTTCTATCTTACCTAGCTTATCAGCTTCATAAGGTCTTTGTACCTTTATATAATTTCTTGTGTAGCCTAACATATTGCCATGCCTGTCCTTATTCTCCCATAGGACCTTTTCTGTATATCCCTTATGAGCCTTCTCAAATTCTTCATTTAATTCTAGACATAGTGCCTCAAGCATCTTCATCCTACGTGTCTTTTCACTATCTTGCACATGCCCTGACATCTGTGCAGCTTTAGTTCCTGGTCGCTTAGAATAAGGGAAAAGATGTATAAAAGCAGGCTTTATCCTATCCTTAAGAAAATTATATGTATCCATAAACTTCTCTTCAGTTTCACCAGGCAGGCCAACTATTACATCTATGCCCAAAAATACCTTAGGCAGATCAGGTCTATCCATCATCTTACGTATATAATCTATACGCTCAGCAAAAAGTGCTGTATCATATTTTCTTCCTACTGACTTTAATAACTCGTCATTACCAGTCTGTAAGGGTATATGAAAATGAGGAAGGAATTTTGTACCGCTTGCTATCCAATCTACGATTTCACTGCTGATAAGATTAGGCTCTATTGAAGATATTCTATATCTTTCTATACCTTCTACTTCATTTAATGCTTTTAACAAATCTAAAAAGGACTCCCCTGTACTACGACCAAAATCCCCTGTATTAATACCTGTCAAAACAATCTCTTTAACCCCCTCATTTGCTATATGTTCAGCTTGCTTAACTAACTCACATATAGGAATATTCCTACTTTGTCCTCTAGCAAAAGGTATTGTACAATATGCACAAAAGTTATTGCAACCATCTTGAACTTTAAGGAATGAGCGTGTTCTTTCTCCAGTAGAAAAGGCAGATAAGGTATCCTTGGAAATTTCTTTATATTCTGCTGTTAAACTCTGCTCTTTATAAGATCTATCCAATTCCTCACCCCTGAGCATTTGCATAGTTTTACTAACTATACTATTTTTTTCTTTTGCTCCAAAAACTAAGGCTACGCCCTCCATTTCCTCTAACTGCTTCCTCTTCAGTTCTGCGTAGCAACCTGTTATAATTATTTTAGCATCAGGGGCTTGCCTATGCAATTTTCGGATTATATTCCTAGCCTTCTTTTCTGAATGCTCTGTCACAGAACAAGTATTAAGAAGATATAAATCAGCCTCTTCACTTAGATTTACTACCTCTAAACCATTTGCTTTAAAACCTCTTTCGTATGTTGATGTCTCGGCATAATTTAATTTACAACCGAGAGTTTGAAATGCTATTTTCATTGATTACTTTCCAAAAACGCAAAATTAACTAAAATTTCTTATTATTCCTTTTCTTATTTTTAACATTTCCAATCAAGCAAATATTTTTAATATAAATTAAAGTTTGATTCCTTAGGTTTTTCTATTCTTTATCCTAAAATATAATTTTTATACACATTTTTGCAAAAAAAGAAAATGGTGATTAATATTCTTGCTGCAAAATGTATAGGCATAGATGCTGTTCCTGTAACAGTTGAAGTAGATATTAGTAAGGGGCTAGGCGTTCATCTTGTAGGCCTAGCTGATGTTGCTGTTAAAGAAAGTTTATTACGAACTATGACAGCAATTCAATGTATAGGCTATAAAATTCCTGGTAAAAAAATTGTTATAAACTTAGCTCCTGCTGATATTCATAAGAAAGGTGGAGGCTACGATTTATCCATTGCTCTTGGAATTATCGCTGCCTCTGGACAATTAGAACTACCCTACTTAGGAGATTACATAATTATGGGAGAACTTGGTCTAGATGCAAGTATACGAGAGATACAAGCCGCCATACCAATTGCTGAACTCTGCATGAAGATAGGACTTAAAGGCTGTATTTTTCCAAGAAAATCAGCTATGGAAGCCTGTGATTTTTATAATATTAATGTTTTGGCAGTTGATAAACTAGAAGATGTCATTGATATTGTAGCACACAATAACTATGAACCTTATATTTGTCATAAGCAGTATAATTATGATAATCTGCAAGATAATCCAGACAATGAGATTATAAACTTCAATGAAATTATAGGTCAAGACTTTGCAAAAAGAGGATTGGAAATTGCAGCAGCAGGAGGACATAATGCTATTATGCTTGGAGCTCCTGGTTCAGGAAAAAGCTCACTTGCTAAGGCTCTTGCATCAATATTACCAACAATGTCTAAGGAAGAAGCTATTATTACTAGTAAAATATATTCTGTGGCTGGTATAGCAGAGTTTTCTAATGGACTAATGAGAAAAAGACCTTTTCGTTCACCACATTATAGTGCTTCTATGGCTTCCATTATAGGGGGCGGCAATGCTAGTAATATTCTACCCGGAGAAATCTCTTTAGCACAAAATGGTATATTATTCTTAGATGAATTTACACAAATCCCAAGGAATGTCAGTGAAGCATTACGTGCACCACTAGAGGATAGGAAAGTAAGTATTGCCAGACTACGTTCAAGGATAGAGTATCCTGCATCATTCATGCTAATTGCAGCCGCAAATCCCTGTCCTTGTGGATATTATGGAGATAATAACAGATGTATATGCAGTGCCAAACAAAGACTAAACTACCTTAGTAAACTATCAGGTCCTATTATGGACAGAATTGACATACAACTTTGGATATACCCAGTAGATGCAAAATTACTTGTCAATAATACAGATACTAGAAAATATGAGAGCAGTCAAGATATAGCCAAAAGAGTAGCTATATGCAGGAATATACAAAGGCAAAGATTTATAAATGAAGATATATTTACAAATGCACAAATGAACAATAAGCAAATAGAACAATTTTGCCCAATATCTAATGAGGGTAAAGAGCTTATGGAAAAGCTGATAAGCAAAAGAGGGCTATCTGCAAGGGCTTATAAAAGAATACTTAAATTAGCAAGAAGTATAGCTGATCTAGAGATGGCACAAAGTAATGATACAACAAGACACATAGACATAAGCCCACAACATCTATTGGAAGCAAGCAATTTTAGATTTCTTGATAAAGAACAACTATTATAATATTACTTTCTATGTTCCAAATATCTATCTAGGCCTCTTTTTCTTAATTTACATGCAGGGCAATGTCCACAACCGTCTCCAATAATACCATTATAACAAGTTAAAGTCTTATATCTTATTATATCTAAGACTCCTAACTCATCAGCCAATGCCCAAGTCTGTTCCTTATCCAATCTCATTAGTGGAGTATGTATATAAAACTCATAATCCATGGCAAGATTCAGACTAATATTTATTGATTTGATAAAATTATCCCTACAATCAGGGTATCCACTGAAATCGGTCTGAGACACTCCTGTAATAATGTCTTTTATTCCAAGTTCCCGAGCATGAACTGCTGCGACACTTAAGAAAAAGAGATTACGACCTGGAACAAATGTATTTGGCAAAGCTTTATCAGGCACTTCCTCATCCATATGTATAGAGCTATCTGTTAAGGAATTAGATGCTAATGAAGATATAAAAGACAAATCAATCTTTTTAAAAGGGACATTCTCAGTTTTACATAAGCTCTCAGCTAATTCTAACTCCAAGACATGCTTTTGACCATAGGAGAAAGATATTGCATAAACTTCCTTGAAATGTTTTTTTGCCCAAAATAAAGAGGTACTAGAATCCTGACCTCCACTTAAAACTACCAATGCTTTGTCTGCTATCATAATATAACAATTTATCAAAATAGATTAAGATATTGTTGTCAAAACACCCTAACTCTGCCTAATTCTCCATAGTCATACATAGGGTATATACAAAACAACACGCTAGCAGAACTTACGATATGCTGAGCGAGTACTGTTATTTTAATTGTACTAAACAATTAATTTTATCTTTTCAAAGATAGATATTATTGCTTTTCCCACAAAATTATTTTTATCTTGACTTTTATACATTTTATGAGAAATTATAAGCAAAGAAAAACTATCTTTGTACTATGAAAAAAGAAATTGAAGAAAAACTGCTTGAATGGGCAGAAGAATACAATAATGATAAATATTTCACAGAAGATCCTATAATCTTTCCAAAGCATTTTGCTAAACTATCTAGCAGTGAACATTATATTCAAGATATAGAAATTGCTGCCATATTTTCTGCACATTTTGCATGGGGACGCAGATCTATGATAGTCCGTGATTGCGAAAGACTGCTAGAGCATATGGAATGGCAACCTTATAAATATGTAATGTCAGGAGATTGGAGAGATGATGACACCAGTATACATCGAACTATTAAATGGAAGGACACTGCTAAGATATGCTACAATCTGAAAAAGTTCTATGAAAATAATACTAGTCTTGAGTGTCTAAATATTCAAGATATTAGAGAAAATATCTTTAACCAAAAGCCTGATAAAAAGGCAGCTAACAAAAAAATCAATATGATGAGGCGTTGGCTAGTAAGAGATGATAAAAAAGTAGATTTAGGTATATGGAAAAATACTAATCCAGCTAATTTACTTATTCCCTTAGATGTTCATGTTCACAGAATGGCAACAGAGCTTTCACTCATTACTAGGACACAAAAAGATATTGTAACAGTAGAAGAATTAAGCAATATATTTGGAGAATTATTCCCAAATGACCCATGTAAGGGAGACTTTGCCCTATTTGGCTATGGTGTCACACATAAATAACTATTAGACAATGATAAATATACAAGAATACTATCTTAATACATTTGGCGTTAATAAGGCACAGATGGAGAAATTAGTTGATATTGCAAGGGAAGGAGGCAACGATTATTCCGACCTTTTCTTTGAAAATACCAGCCACCAAAATCTCATGCTAAAAGATGGAAAAGTAAGTTCTGGAGGTATTCATATAGATTATGGAGTTGGAATAAGAGCTTTAAGAGGTGAAAAGACAGGCTATGCCTACTCTGAAAGCACTGATATGCCTTCTATGATAGCGGCCGCTAAAGCTGCTTCTGCCATATCGGCTGGGGATAGAATAAATGTAAGCCTATCTAATTTTGCAAATAGGCCTTCCAAATCATATCCCGGTAACCCTAATCCAAGTGCAGACAGATACCCAATACTACAAGACTGGAGGGATATTCAGGCTAAGTATTTATCTCAAATATTACTAGACTTACAAAATATTATTTTAGAAAAAGATAATAGGATTATAAAGGTTATTGCAATTTTATCTGCACAAGTAAGCGACATTCTTATGTTTAATTCTTCATTAGAAATGAAATATGAGAGCCGTCCTCTTGCTACTATTGCTGTTTCTGTTATTTTTAAAGAAAAAGATAAAATAATTAATAACCATGTAAGCAGAAGCTATCGAATGGGAGCAGAAATGCTAAGTCAGGATTTATTAAATAGTCTTGCAAATGACGCTGTTAAAAATCTAGATGACAAATTCAAGGCTGAAAGGCCAAAAGGAGGAAAGATGCAAGTTGTTATGGGAGCAGGTGCCTCAGGCATACTACTACACGAAGCAATGGGACATGCCTTTGAAGCTGATTTTAACAGAAAAGGACAATCTATATTTTCTGATAAGCTTGGCAAAAAGATTTGTAATGATAATATTAATATAGTAGACGATGCTACTATAAATAAAAACAGAGGCAGCTTAAATTTTGATGATGAGGGAGTACCTGCACAAAAGACATATATGGTTGAAAATGGAGTACTTACATCTTATTTACACGATAGAATAAGTGCTAAATATTATGATGTATCTCCAACTGGTAATGGCAGAAGGGAATCTTTTAGATACAATCCTATACCAAGAATGAGGGCTACTTATATGGAGTCTGGTGATAGTAGTGTATCAGATATTATATCATCTGTAAAAAATGGTGTTTTTGTAGATGAATTCAGCAATGGCCAGGTCCAAATAGGTGAAGGAGATTTTACATTCTATGTTAAAAGTGGTTATCTTATTGAAAATGGTGAACTAACAAAGCCAATCAAAGATATAAATATTATGGGAAATGGTCCTGAAGCATTAGCCAATATTACAGCTGTTGCAGATGATGCTAAGATTGATGAGGGGGCTTGGACATGCGGGAAAGAACAAAACGTGCCAGTATCTTGTGGCATACCTACTGTACTTGTGGAAAACCTAACAGTTGGAGGAAATTAGAATGAATAAAATAGAAAATATACAATGGAGCATAAACGAGGAAGAAAAAACACTTTGTCATAAGATAAAAGACTATGCCCTATCCAAAGGTGCTAAGGATATAAGAATAAATATGAATAAAAGTGTTATGGAACAATTTATCTTCCTTAATGCTGAACTTGACAAGGTATCTCACTCTGCAGACCGTTCCATAATCTTAAGTCTATTTGTAAATGGTAGATATGGATCTTGCTCTATTAACAAATTAGAAGAGAAAGATCTAGAAGATTTTGTGGATAAAGCTATTAATATCATCTCTATGTTGGAAGAAGATAATGATAGAAAACTTCCTAAAAAAGACAGATACTGCAAAACTGCTATAAATGGAGATGAATTAGGACTTTGCGACTATAATTACAGCAAACTACAATATCAAGAACGCATAGATAAAGCTTTGGAATGTTCTATTTATAATGAACTTATAAATAATAAGAGCCTTAATTATAGACTTATATCTGAAGAGATTGCGTATAGTGACTCTATTTATGATAACTATATCATTGACAGTCAAGGCTTGGAATGCCGTCATATTGAAAGTTCTTTTGAATTGAGTATAGAGCTTACTATTGAAGATAGCAATGCAAATAAGTATACAGGCTATGCTTGGAATGCCAGCTGTACCTGGGACGAACTGAGTTCAGAGGGCTTAACTCAAAAGGCAATTGACAGGGCTGTCAGTCAGATTGAACAGAGAAAAATAACTAGTGGAAAATATAATATGATAGTGGAAAACGAGATTGCATCAAGACTTGTTACTCCCCTACTTTCTGCTCTTAATGGTTCATCTATACAACAACAAAATTCTTTTTTGCTAAATAGTATAGATAAAAAGATCTTTCACGAAGCTTTTACTCTCAATGACAGACCACTTGATTATGGTAAAAATGGTGCCAGATTATTTGACAACGAGGGAATGTCCTATAACAATAGCACAATTATAGAAAACGGCATTGTAAAAAAATACTTTATAAATACTTATATTTCAGAAAAACTGGGCGTTGAGGCTACAAATGAAGACTGCCCTAGACCAATGATTATGCCTTTTAAAGCTGAAGGATATAAGGAAAAATTTGGCTTAAATGAAATACTTGAGTATTGTAAGGACGGAATATATGTTACAGGCTTTAATGGGGGGAACAGTAATGCTGCCAGCGGAGATTTCTCATATGGTGTAGAAGGTTTTATCATTAAAAATGGTAAAATAGATAAGGCTGTACGCTCTATGGTTATAACTGGGAACTTTATTGAACTATGGAACAATTTATTAGCTGCTGGTGATGACTACAAAGAATGTATGAGTAAACAGATACCTACCCTTGCTTTTAAAGATGTTAGTTTCAGCATTTAAAGTTTTTTTTATTTATTATAACATAATTTATGTATATTGTGT
The DNA here is from genome assembly GCA_029257745.1 of Candidatus Cryptobacteroides sp. Taxonomy (GTDB): domain Bacteria; phylum Bacteroidota; class Bacteroidia; order Bacteroidales; family UBA932; genus Cryptobacteroides. The sequence goes on from JARIAS010000028.1 coordinate 14,300, forward strand.
AGCATATTTTAAGAAGATAGTTAGATTTAAATAGAAGATTATGAAAATATCAGAGAAAAAAGTAGTAGAAATAAGCTATGAACTATTTGTTGATGGCAAAATTGTAGATTCTGTTGAAGAAACAAAGCCTATCGACTATATACAAGGTATGGATATGCTAATACCTAAGTTTGAAGAATTTTTAGAGGGTAAAGAAGAAGGAGAAAGTTTCAATTTTACAATTCTTTCAAATGATGGCTATGGTGAGTATGATCCTAAACTAAGATTTGATGTCCCTAAGACATCTTTTGAGGTTGATGGAAAGGTTAATGAAGACATACTTCAAGTAGATAATGTCATACCTATGCTAAATGCTTATGGTGAAGTTGTAAAGGCGACTGTGATAGAAGTCAAGGAAAATGACGTTACAATGGACTTTAATCACCCACTAGCAGGCAAAGATCTTAACTTTGTAGGTAAAATTATTTCTGTAAGAGATGCTAGTGAAAAAGAACTCCGTGAAGGTCTACACGGAGAATTTTTAGAATATAATTGTGGTTGTGGCTGTGGTGAACATCATCATCACCATGACGAAGGCTGTGGCTGTGGTGAACATCATCATCACCATGACGAAGGCTGTGGCTGTGGTGGGCATCATCATCACCATGACGAAGGCTGTGGCTGTGGTGGGCATCATCACCATGACGAAGGCTGTGGTGAACATCATCACGACAAAAACAATTCAGAATGCAATTGCGGTCCAGACTGTACTTGTGGTTGCCAAGAGGGAAAAGAATGCACCTGCAATGGTGACTGTAATTGCTAAGCAAGGCAGTGAGTCAGAATGCACTAACTGCTGTAATGCTTTTGACACTTGGCTTGGGGCACATACTTTAGTATTCTCACTTCAGCCTCAGTTTTAGTGCATTACATTTGACACATGCTAAGACACATAAAAAAGGTCTATATCAAAAATAAATTTTGATACAGACTTTTTTTTTTACATTATATTTAATCCTACCCCATATCACACATAAAATTAATTCTTAATCATAATATCTAATAATTTTCAAAGTTTTCTTTATAATTCTTGCTATGGCATAGAAAGCTATTGTAAAAATCTTTAAGCCCATATGTTCATATTAAGCTTATTAATTTATACATAAGCAGATAAAACATATTGTCATTATATAGATCTTATTATAAGAAGAAGAAACTGATATACACTATCTATTATTACACTTAATTACAAAACATCTATCAAGATAGAAAAACATTCCATCTTTTAAGTTAAATAGCTATTTTTAAAACGGTAATTTAACTCATTATACTTATATTTCTTTTCAATATTTGCCTTATTCTAACATGTATCTATACAGACGACATCATATTTATATAAGTATTTATAATAAATACTTACTATATTCTCCTATTGTTATATAAGTTATAATAGCCGAAATTTGCAGTCTGATAATCAAATATAACAATTATAAGTATGAATGCAGATGTACAAATAGCGAATAAGCAAACTTATCATGTAAAGAATATTGAGCAAGTTGAAAATATTCTAAATGAAGTCCTAGTTTCTTCACCCAAATCAATTCAAGAATCTATTAAAATACAATTAACAGTATTAAAATATGTAAATTCACCAACATTAACAGATACTGCAATAGACTCCTTAATCTATCACTTAGATAAATCATTACAATATTCTAGCGATGAACAGATGTCTGAACAATTAAGAGAGAATTTTGCAATGATGATTCAAAACTATGTTTTTTTTCTTGATGCTAGATACCAATACTTATGTGATCAAAGCTCTAAGGAAGCTGAAGAGATTCTTAAAAATGCTGTAAGTAGTTTTGAAACAGCCTTATCCAATACAGCAAAGTTAGGTGGCATAAAATTAGTGGGCATAGGCTCTGTACTAACTTTAGCACATACAATGGCGTCAAAGGGATTATTGAGTTCTATAATGAAATGGCTAAAATCTGTTTTCAACTCTTCAAAATACTACAACGAGTTTTATAGTACGATTGAGACAATATTCTTTAAATTAGCAAAGCATTCAGATATTATAGGACGTACTATGCTAATATCTAATATGATAGAACGATATAGTGATAA
>JARIAS010000052.1 GCA_029257745.1 Candidatus Cryptobacteroides sp.
CTTAAAAATGCAATATCTTGCGTTCTTAAGCAAGATGCATTACTTGTTAAAAATATATCTACATTATCCATAATAAGTTGGTTTAGTTTTACGCAAATTTAGCTTTTTTTAACTACCTTAGCAAGTCGTTAATATATTTATTTATGATAAAATTGGGCTATAACAATAAACTTTATGTTTTACTTCGTACAGCTATTGCTTTTTTAATAGGAGGCTTATTTCTATTTAAACCCAACAGCCTTGATCTAATAGTAGAAGTGATAGGAATTGTACTCATTGGTAGTGGTATTATTTCTCTAATCTCAGGATTAATAAAAAAAGATTCGGCAAATTATGGCATGGTGTTTTTCAATGCGATCATAAATGTCGGTCTTGGTATAATTTTATATCTAAAAGCTGATTTAGTAATCAACTATGTGACGATATTCATAGGTATAGCCTTACTAATATTTGGTGCTTTGCAATTATTCATCATGCTAGTAAGCTCGTCTTATCTAAAGAAAGTAAGTCCTATTAGCATTATATTCAATATTGTTATCTTAATGGGTGGTCTTGTGCTGTGTTTTAACCCTGAGAGTATTAAGAACTCAATAGAGGCTATTGCTGGTATCTTGTTAGTTCTTTATGGAATTTCAGAGGCCATATCTTTAATTCGTTTGTTCAAAGCAGAAAAGGCATGGACCAAGAATAATGAACAAGAAAAAGAAGACAAGAATTTTAAATACGGTACAGTAATACAAGAGGCAGAATTTGAGAAAGTAGAAGATGATTCCTCAAGAGACAGTAGATAAAATACTGGAAAGCAGTAGAGTTGAAGATGTTATATCAGATTTCATCAGCCTTAAAAGAAGTGGGTCTGGTTTTACTGCTTGTTGTCCTTTTCATAATGAGAAAACACCCTCATTCCATGTGTCTCCTGCTAAAGGCATTTATAAATGCTTTGGCTGTGGAAAGGCAGGAAATGCTGTAAACTTTGTAATGGAGATGGAGGCATTAAGCTATCCAGAAGCTCTCAAATACCTAGCAAAAAAATATGGCATTCCAGTAGTCGAAAAAGAAGAAAGTGCTGAAGAGATACAAGAAAAGCAGCATAAGGAGAGTTTGTATATTGTATCAGAATTTGCAAGCAAGTATTTTGCGAACAATCTAAAAGAGGGTGAGGGGAAAAATATTGGATATGCCTACTTTAAAGAAAGAGGTTTAGAGGACTCAACCATTGAAAAATATGCCTTAGGTTGGGCAATAAGAGATGGCAAGGATTTATTCAAAAAAGCTCTAGAAGCAGGCTACAAAGAAGAATATCTATTAAGCACAGGACTATGCTATCAGAATGATAAGGGAGAACTACATGACAGATTTTATGACAGGGTAATGTTCCCTATACATTCTGCTTCAGGTAGAGTGATAGCCTTTGGGGGTAGAACCCTAAGATCTGGACATGTCTCCATGAAATATGTAAATACACCTACAACAGATATTTACATAAAAGAAAAATCCCTCTATGGTATTTACTTTGCAAAAGCCGAAATGGCAAAGAAGAACAAATGTTACCTTGTTGAAGGTTATTTAGATGTTCTGTCATTTCATCAATTAGGCATACTAAACACTGTGGCTTCCAGTGGAACATCTCTTACTATTGAGCAAGTTCGCCTTATTAAACGCTTTTGTCAAAATATTACTATTATATATGATGGTGATTCTGCGGGGATAAAGGCAGCAGTACGAGCGATAGATCTAATTTTACAAGAGGGACTAAATGTAAAAGTAGTACTTATACCTGATGGAGATGACCCTGATTCATTCTCCAGAAAACATAACTTAGAAGAGGTTTTACACTTTCTAGAAAATAATGAACAAGATTTTATAAGTTATAGAAAACATCTATTAGGAGATGAAATTGCTGATCCTCTAAAAAAAATAGAACTTATAAATGAGATTTCACAAAGTATATCGCTTATTCCTGAGGCTATACAAAGAACTGTATTTAGCCAGCAAGCCAGTGAAGTATTCAATATTGACAAGGAGCTTATAATTGATAGCGTAAATAAAACGAGATCCAAGGCTATTGATAAGGAGCTAAGAAACTATCAAAAATACAGAGAAAACAATAGAGATAATACTCAGCAAACTGCGATTATCACTAATCAGGATAACAATCAAGCCCATAACGATACAACTAATAGTCAAAGCAATAATTTACAAAATATTATTTTAGCAGCCATAGAAAAAGATTTACTATGGTTTATATTAAATGAAGGTTTGACAGAGATAAATTTCCCTAAAGACTCAGAATTTAGCGAAGATAACGGTATAGTTGTTGCCGACTTCATAAGGGGGCATATGGAAAATGATGACTACACTTTTGAAAATATAATATATAGAGATGTCTATGACGCTTATTTTAAACTATATGATGAAGATGAAAGTCTTTCACAAAATGATATAATACACAAACTTATAAATAGTGCAAAACAAAGTATATCTCAAATAGTTATAGATCTGACTGAAAGAAAACACCAGATTTCTATAAACTACCTAAAGGCATCTATGACAAATATTAATACCACCTTATCTACTTATGTTCCTAAGGCAATTATTATGTATCATATTAAAAGACTGATACACAGAAGTAAAGAGCTTACAAAAAGTCTATCAGCAGAGACTGATTCAGATAAGCAAATAAGCTTACTATTGGATATACAAGAGTTGGCTAATAAAAGAAAAATTTTAGAAGAAAAATTAAGTAAAATCATATAACAAAAGATATTTATGGAGAAAAAGTTTAACAGAACCCTAGTTACCTGTGCATTACCCTATGCCAATGGTCCAGTACATATTGGGCATCTTGCGGGAGTATATATTCCTGCTGACATATATGTACGCTACCTAAGACTTAGAGGAGAAGACGTTCTCTATGTATGTGGCAGTGATGAACATGGAGTACCTATTACTATAAAGGCGAAAAAACAAGGAATAAGTCCGCAAGATGTTGTAGATAAATACCATAGCATTATAAAAAATGCCTTTTCTGGACTAGGTATTAACTTTGATATTTACTCCAGAACAAGCTCTAAAACTCATAATAAAGTAGCCTCTGACTTTTTCAAGAAATTGCATGATGAAGGTAAATTTATCACAAAAGAGTCTTTACAATATTATGATGAGGAAAGTAAGACCTTCCTTGCAGACAGATATATTACAGGCACTTGTCCTAAATGTGGTAACGATAGTGCCTATGGAGATCAATGTGAGAAGTGTGGTTCTACATTAAGCCCAGAAGAACTGATTTCTCCTAAATCTGCCATAAGTGGCTCTATACCTGTAAAAAAGAATACTAAACACTGGTATCTTCCTTTGGATAAGTATGAAGCTTGGCTAAAGGAATGGATACTTGATGGACATAAAGAATGGAAGAGCAATGTATATGGTCAGTGTAAATCTTGGATAGATTCAGGTCTGCAAGCAAGGGCTGTAAGTAGGGATCTTGACTGGGGGGTGCCAGTCCCTGTGGAAGGAGGTGAAGGCAAGGTACTTTATGTATGGTTCGATGCACCTATTGGGTATATTTCCAATACAATAGAACTTTTACCACAAACATGGGAAAAATGGTGGAAACAAGATGATAGCAAACTGGTTCATTTTATAGGTAAAGATAATATAGTATTCCACTGTATCGTTTTTCCTTCTATGATTAAAGCTCATTCTGATTTGATACTCCCTGACAATGTCCCTGCCAATGAGTTTCTAAACCTTGAGGGTGACAAAATATCGACATCTCGCAATTGGGCAGTATGGTTACATGAATACCTAGAAGATTTTAAAGGACAAGAAGATGTTCTAAGGTATGTACTTTGTGCAAATGCTCCTGAAACTAAAGACAATGATTTTACATGGAAGGATTTTCAACAAAGGAATAATAGCGAACTGGTAGCCATATTGGGCAACTTTGTTAATCGTGCAGTAGTCTTAACCCACAAATATTTTGAAGGGAAAGTACCTGATAATAAAAGGCCTGAAGCTATTGACGAACAAGTTATGTCTGAAATAAATACTTGCAAAGAGACAATGGAGAGATATTTATCCACATACCATTTTAGGGACGCTCTAAAAGAGGCGATGAATATAGCTCGTATTGGCAACAAATATATATCAGACACTGAGCCTTGGGCTATGGCAAAGACAGATATGGACAGGACTGCAAGCATACTTTACAACTGCCTGCAAATATGTGCCAAACTATCTATTGCATTTGAAGCATTCTTGCCTTTCACAGCAGAAAAGTTACGGAATATGCTTAATGTAGGAATATATGCTGGCCAAGATTATCGAAAGGGAGAAGGACAAGCTAGTGAAAATTTCTATACAGAAAATGAAGGAGCAGCACTCCACTCATCTCAATCTTCTAGCAAAGAGCTTATACTAAAATGGGATATGCTAGCAGAGAAAGAGTTGCTTAAATCAGGACATAAGATAGAAAAAGCTGAACTACTTTTTGCAAGAATAGAAGACAATGCTATTGAGGCACAAATAAAAAAATTGGAAGAAACAAAAATATCCAATCAAGAGCAGGCAAATAAAAATATGGAAGAGCAGTTAGAAGCTCAAAAAGCAGAAATAAGTTTTGAAGATTTTGAAAAATTGGATATTAGAACAGCTACTGTATTAGAGGCCGAGAGAGTTCCTAAAACAGACAAGCTACTCAAATTAAAAATTGATACAGGCTTAGATACAAGAACTATTGTTTCAGGTATTGCAGAGTACTATAAACCAGAAGATATTATAGGTAGACAAATATCTGTGCTTGTAAATCTTGCACCTAGAAAGATAAAGGGCATAGAGTCTAAAGGCATGATACTTATGGCTAGACAGCCTGATGGCAAGATGAAGATAATCTCTCCTGAAGACACGCTAACTAATGGTGCAACAATAGGATAGATAAAGTGTTGATGGAGTGAATATAAACTCTATAAGGAACATTAGAATAAACAAATAATCTGCCAAGAGGCTAGATAATGTAGAATAATTACAATATTGGCTAGACAAAAGATTTATCTTAAATGTCTAGCCATTTCATATTTGAATATCTACGCCACCAGCTTAACTGTCTTTTAGCATAATTCCTTGTATGCTGTTTAATAAGCTCTACTGCCCTATTCAAAGATATTTTTCCATCCAAGTAATCAAATATTTCTTTATATCCTACTGTTTGTAAAGCATTATAATCTCTATAAGGAAGTAAGGCCTCAACTTCTTCTAATAGGCCATCTTTCAACATTTTATCTACTCTTAGATTAATCCTAGAATACAATTCTTCTCTTGGGCGGTTAAGACAGATAAGTTCTATGTCAAAATCTCTTTTTTGGGCTTCTATCTTATAAGAAGAAAAAGGACGAGAAGAGGTCTTACATACTTCTAAAGCCCGTATTAACCTTTGTTTATTAGCAATCTCTATACTATTATATGCTATGGGATCCAAGTCTTTTAATTCAGACTGCAAAACTTCTATCCCCTCCTCATCTAGACGTTTATATAATGTCCTTCTCAATTCTAAATCGGCCTCTGGCATAATATTTAATCCACGATAAAAAGCTTCTACATAGAAGCCAGAACCTCCTGACATAAGCAAGACCTCATGTCCCTGTTCAAATAACTGATTTACAAGAGATAATGCTTCTATCTCATATTGACCTGCGGAAAATAAGGAATCCAAAGAATGAGAGTGTATAAAATAATGCTTAACCAAAGAGAGTTGCTCTTCACTAGGAACAGCTGTACCAATAGACATCTCTTTGAAAACTTGACGAGAATCACATGACAAGATAGGAGAGTCATATTTTAACGCCTCTCCTATGCTATAATCTGTTTTTCCTACGGCAGTAGCTCCAACTATTATCTTAACTAATCTCACACTTATCTGCTTAGATTAATTCTTCCTCAAAGATTTCATCATCATCGTTGTCAGTATCTTCATCGTCAAAGTCCTCGTCATCAAAATCTTCATCATCAATAACAGATTTTTTCTTTGAACTAAGATTTGCAGTACGAGTATCTACCCTATCCTCAAATGCCACATAACCATTTAAAAACTCAATAGGCTTTGGCCCCTTACTCTCAACTAGTTCTGGATATAACTTAGATTTTTCCTCCTCTTGTTCAGAATCAAATGTTACTATTAAATATAACTTATTAGTAACGTCATAGAAATAGATAAAGCTTTGTACTCCTAAAGACCTTGTTTTTTCAAAACTCACTTCATCTACTGCTCCAGCACCTAAGTCAAAAAGACCGTATCTTGCAATCAGATCATTTTCATCTTGCCCCAAAGCCTTGAACTGAATAAGTTGGTCGTGTAATAAATCTAAATCATCACGAAGTAATTTGTGAAATTCATATAAAGTCATATCAGACTTAATATCATATACTCTTAAAAATCCCTTAATATTGGGAAGACTTACTCTATACCTTAAAATCATAGCCTAAAATTTATCTGGGCTCAAAGATAAAATATTTATTCATTGATTGCAAAATATTCTATTTTTATGTATTTTTGAACTAATGGAAAACAAAGATAATAGCATTAAAGATGCTTATAAAAGCATTAAGACAGAAAGCAGAGGCCTGTTTAAAGACAAGGGCAGCAAGTTTATTGCTATTGCTTATCCAGTAGAGACTGAAGAAGAGATAAAAGCAATTCTTGAAGACATAAAAAAAGAATACTATGATGCTAGGCATCATTGCTACGCTTATAGACTAGGATATAAGGGCGACAAATATAGAGCCAATGATGATGGTGAGCCATCTTCTACGGCGGGAAGGCCTATTCTAGGACAAATAGATTCAGCCCAATTAAGTGATATTCTGATAGTTGTAATAAGATACTTTGGTGGAATCAAGCTAGGAGTGCCTGGACTGATAAGAGCATATAAAGAAGCTAGCCTTGACGCAATAAACTCTTCTAAAATCATAGAGAAGATTGCAAGTAAAAGATTCAAACTTGAATTTGACTATTCACAGATGAATTCTATCATGAACATTCTAAAATCTTTAAATATAGAACAAAGCAAACAAAACTTTAATTTAAATTGCAGCCTTGAAGTCAAAATACGTCTTTCTATGATTGACGATTTTTTATCTAAATTTGATTATAACACCAATTGTAAAATTACGCAAATAGTATGAGCAAAAGTTTAATCTCTATTCAAGATTTTTCAAAAGATGAAATCTTGCATATAATAGAAATTGCTAAGGAATTTGAAGCTAATCCTGTACAAGATTTTCTTAAAGGAAAGATTGTGGCAAGCTTATTCTTTGAAGCATCTACAAGGACAAGATTGTCTTTTGAAGCAGCCATTCACAGATTAGGAGCTAGTGTAATAGGCTTTTCTGACGTAAACAACACTAGTCAATCTAAGGGGGAGAGTCTAGAAGATACAATAAGAATAGTATCAAACTATGTTGATCTAATTGTAATGAGACACCCACAAGCAGGAGCTGCCAATATCGCTCAAAGCATCTCACACTTACCCATAATAAATGCAGGTGATGGTGCCAACCAACATCCAACACAAACTCTACTAGATATATACTCCATAGAAAAAACTCAAGGACGACTTGACAATCTCTGTATAAATATGGTAGGTGACCTTAAATATGGACGAACTGTTCACTCCCTGTCTCAAGCTTTATCTCTTTTTGACAACAATTTTATTTTCACTTCTCCAAAGGAACTTCAAATGCCATATGAATACAAGGAATTCTTGGAAAAGAAAAATAAAAAATATTTAGAGAGTCAAAATCTACAAGAACATATTAATGATTGTGATATTCTCTATATGACTAGAATACAGCAAGAAAGATTTGCTAGTCCTGAAGAATACAATAAGGTAAAGGATATATATATTCTTGAGGCTTCTATGCTGAAAAATGCTAAAGATAGCATGAGGATACTGCATCCTCTACCTAGGGTAAACGAAATTGCTAAAGACGTGGATAAGTGCAAACAGGCCTATTATTTTGAACAAGCTGGTAATGGAATGTACATAAGAATGGCAGTTATTGCATATTTATTGGGATATAGATAAAAAATTTATATATTTGAAGTAGATATGATTAAAAATCATAAGCATATTAACTAATAACACTTACTAATTGATATGGAAAAAGTACATGTTTTTAATGCAGGACCTTGCATTTTACCACAAGAAGCAATAGACAATGCTATTGAGGCTCTAAAAAACTTTAAAGGCACTGGTGTATCTGTGATATGTATGTCACACAGAAGTAAAGAATGGGAGTCTGTAATGAATGAATGTAGAAGTCTCTGGAAAGAACTGCTACATATTCCTGATACTCATGAGGTTTTATTTCTAGGAGGTGGTGCTAGTCTACAATTCTTATATGTAGCAATGAACTATCTAAACAAAAAAGCTGCTTATCTAGACACAGGAGTTTGGGCTAAAAAAGCTCTTAAAGAGGCTAAAGGTATAGGAGAAGCTGTTGCAGTAGCTAGTTCTGCTGACAAGAACTATAACTATATTCCAAAAGGCTATGATATACCTAAGGATGCAGACTATTTTCACATTACAACAAATAATACTATCTATGGTACAGAGATTAAAGAAGATATAGATTGCCCTATACCTCTTATCGCAGATATGTCTTCAGATATTATGAGTCGCCCAGTAGATGTAAGTAAATACGACCTTATATATGGTGGTGCTCAAAAGAATGTTGGACCTGCTGGTGTTATTTTCGCAATTGTGCGTAAAGAAAGTTTAGGTAGGGTTGAAAGGTATATTCCTACAATGTTGGATTATCGTACACATTTGGACAAAGATTCAATGTTTAATACTCCTCCTGTATTCCCAATACTAGTGATGAATGAAACATTAAAATGGTTAAAAGGCATAGGTGGAGTTGAGGCTATTCATAAGATCAACATTAAAAAGGCTGAACTTCTTTATAATGAGATAGATAGAAATTCTCTATTTGTAGGCACTGCAGCTAAAGAAGATAGGTCAATAATGAATGTTTGTTTTGTAATGTCAGAGGGTAATGAAGGCCTACAAGAGGAATTTGCAACTTTTGCTAAAGAAAGGGGTATGATGGGTATAAAAGGCCATCGCTTTGTTGGAGGATTCAGGGCATCTATATACAATGCTTGTAAAATAGAAGATGTTCAGGCTCTTGTTGACTGTATGAAAGAATTTGAATCTTTAAAGAGATAAGCTATGAAAATATTAATTGCAACACAAAAGCCTTTTTCTGCTATTGCAGTTAAGGGTATTATAGATATAATAGAAAAGGCAGGGCACCAAGCTATAACTCTTGAAAAATATGCTGAAAAATCAGATTTAATAAAGGCCGTAGAAGATGTTGATGCCTTAATTATACGTTCAGATAAGGTAGATGCAGAGGTTCTAGATGCTGCTAAAAAACTTAAGATAGTTGTTAGAGCTGGGGCTGGAGTAGATAATGTTGATCTTGAGAAAGCTAGTGAAAATAAGGTAGTTGTAATGAATACACCTGGGCAAAATTCAAATGCTGTCGCTGAACTTGTACTAGCATTTATGATATATATGTCCCGCAATCAATTCAATCCATCTACAGGCTCAGAACTAAAAGGCAAGACTATTGGTATACAAGCTTTCGGAAATGTTGGAAGACTTGTTGCTGACAAGGCTAAAGCTCTAGGTATGAAGGTATTTGCCTTTGACCCATTTGTCAATGCTGAACAATTTGCTGAGGCTAATGTTGAGGCTGTAAATAGTCTTGAAGAATTGTACCAAAAATCAGATTTCTTAAGTCTACATATACCTGCAACAGCTCAAACAATAAAGTCAATAAACTACGACCTTATTAATAAACTTCCTAAGAATGCCTGCCTTATTAATACTGCAAGAAAAGAGGTTATTCATGAAGAAGATTTAGCAAAAATTCTTAGAGATAGACAGGATCTAAAATACATCACAGATGTTGCTCCAGATCATTACGATGAATTGAGCAAAGATTTTGCTACCAGAATTTTTGCCACTAGCAAAAAAATGGGTGCCCAAACTGCAGAAGCTAATGTAAATGCAGGTCTTGCAGCTGCAAAACAGATTATAGATTTCTTTGAGAAAGGTATTGTAAAATTTCAAGTAAATAAATAGACTATGGTAAAGGTTAAAGCATTTGCGGCAGTAAGACCTGCTAAGGAACTTGTAACAGAAATAGCATCTCCTCCATATGATGTAATTAACTCTAAAGAAGCTAAGGCTATGGCTGGAGAAAAATCTCTACTTCATATTATCAAGCCTGAAATTGATTTTACACCTATGATAGATGAGCATGATCCTAAAGTCTATGACAAAGCGGTGGAAAACTTTAAACTGTGGCAAGAGAAATCATGGCTAATACAGGACGAAAAGCCTAAATACTATGTCTACGCACAAACTATGGAGGGTAGAACGCAATATGGTATCGTCTTATGTGCTCATACTGATGACTATTCTGAAGGTAAGATAAAAAAGCATGAACTTACCAGAAAGGATAAGGAAGATGACAGAATGATACATGTACGTATACAAAACGCTAATATAGAGCCTGTCTTCTTTGCATATAAGGACAATCATTCAATCAATGCAATAGTAGAAAAGGTAGTAGCACAGAAAGCAGAGTACTCATTTAATGATGAACATGGCTTTGGACATAGCTTTTGGTGCATAGATAATCAAGATCTAATTGATCAGATAACAAATTTATTCACTACTGAGGTTGAAGCATTCTATGTTGCAGATGGACATCATAGAACAGCTGCTGCAGCTAGAGTCGGTGCAGAAAAGAGAGCTAATAATCCTCATCATACAGGAGACGAAGAATACAACTATTTTATGGCTGTGTGCTTCCCTGCCAGCCAATTAAAAATCATTGATTATAACAGAGTTGTAAAAGATCTTAATGGACTTAGCAATGAAGAATTTATACAAGCTCTTACTAAGGACTTTGAGATAAAGGAGATGGGGACAGAGATATATCATCCTCAAGCATTACACAATTTCTCTATGTATCTAGATAATAAATGGTACTCTCTAAGTGCAAAAGAAGGAAGATATGACGACAAGGATCCTATTGGAGTATTGGATGTAACAGTATTATCACAGTTAGTATTAGACAAAATACTAGGTATAAAGGACTTACGCACCGATAAACGAATTGACTTTGTAGGAGGCATCAGAGGTCTGGGAGAATTAAAGAAAAGAGTTGATAGCCAAGAGATGAAGGTAGCTTTTGCCCTATATCCTGTATCAATGGAGCAACTCACAAATATAGCAGATACTGGCAATATTATGCCACCTAAGACAACATGGTTTGAGCCTAAACTACGTTCAGGACTTGCTATACATAAATTAGACTAGTTAATCATCACATTATTATAAAGCTCTTACTTTTTTAGTAAGAGCTTTTTTTAGTAGCTCACTTTAATATAAGAATAATGTAAAAGATATTCTTAATAATGAGCCCTATCTTCTATTGATAAAGCATCTACTATATCAACATTCCATGAATTTAGAAAAATCACACGAAAAAAGTGGGCAAGAAAATTTCTTACCCACTACTTAACTTATTACTTTTATTAATCTATATAATACCTTGCTCTAACATTGCTTCTGCAACCTTCATAAAGCCGGCAATATTTGCACCCTTCACATAATTTATATAACCATCTTCCTCTGTGCCATATTTTATACAAGCTCTGTGAATAGACTCCATAATAGCATGCAAACGCTCATCGACCTCCTTTGCACTCCAACTAATATGCATAGCTCCCTGACTCATCTCTAAGCCTGAACAAGCTACACCTCCTGCATTCACAGCCTTACCAGGAGCGAACATAATTTTTGCCTTCTGCAAGGCTTCAATAGCACCTGGACGGCAACCCATATTAGAAACTTCAGCAACTAACCAAGTACCATTTGCAATTAATTGTTCTGCGTCCTCTTGAGCTAACTCATTTTGATATGCACATGGCATAGCAATATCACAAGGTACAACCCAAGCTTTTTTACCTGCTAAAAATTCTGATTCAGGGAATTTTTCTGCAAAAGGTGCAACGACATCATTATTTGTAGCACGAAGTTCTAACAAATAATCTACCATCTCCTTTGTCATTCCATTTGGAATATGTATTGCACCATCTGGACCTGATATTGCTACCACTTTTGCACCTAGTTCAAGAGCCTTAAGAGATGCTCCCCAAGCTACATTTCCAAAACCGGAAACTGCTATCTTTTTACCTTTTATAGATATCTTATCTTTATGATTAGCAAGCATTTCTTGTACAAAATAGACTGCACCAAAGCCAGTAGCTTCAGGTCTTATCAATGAACCTCCAAAAGTTAAACCCTTACCTGTTAGGACGCAATGATTTTGATGACTCAATTTCTTATACATTCCGTTTAAGAAACCTATTTCCTTTCCTCCTACTCCAACATCTCCTGCAGGCACATCTACATCTGGTCCAATATGACGCCAAAGCTCAGTCATAAATGCCTGACAAAAACGCATTATTTCTGCTTCAGACTTACCCTTAGGGTCAAAATCTGAACCACCTTTTCCTCCACCCATAGGTAGAGTTGTCAGTGCATTCTTAAAAATCTGCTCAAATCCTAAGAACTTAAGTATAGATGGACATACTGATGGATGAAAACGCAAACCACCCTTATAAGGACCTATTGCATTGTTAAATTGGACCCTATAACCTGTATTTGTCTGAACCTCCCCAGAATCATCTACCCATGTCACTCTAAATGAGTAAGTACGATCAGGCTCAACTAATCTTTCTATTATTTTTGCCTTTTCAAACTCTGGATGCTGATTATAAACATCCTCGATAGAACTTAGTACTTCCTGTACTGCCTGTAAATACTCTTTCTCCAAAGGATATTTAGCCTGGAGACGAGACATTATAACTGCTGTTTTCATAATAGCTATTAGTTAGTGTATTAATTATGTTATTTTATATTCCAAGTTGAACCACTATTAAGTAGTTCATCTACATTATGTATCTTTGAATTTGCCTTGACTTCCTCTATCTGCATTTGTATGCCATCATCATAAGTCTCCATATCCACTGCCCTTATTATACCTAAGGCTACAGGATAATCAGGGTACTGCATATCTGCTAACATCATATGCAATGCAACATTATCTGTATGTGCATCATGCACAAGTATATCATCAAGACTCACTCCATTCTCCCCTATTGTTACGACTTTTAGCTGCATATTATCAAGGACGAGACCTTTGTTTTTATCCTTACCAAATATCATCTTTTCACCATGCTTTAAGATAATAGTTCTATCAGCCTTAGTAGCCCTATCACTCAAATCAAAGTGTATTCCGTGATTAAATATTACACAATTTGTCATAAATTCCATCACTGAGGTGCCCTTATGACGTGAAGCTTCAAGCATTATAGACTCATTTAATGCCAACTCAACATCTAAACTCCTTGCGAAGAATGTTCCTTTTGCTCCTATTACCAATGTTGCTGGATTAAAAGGATACTCTACTGTGCCATATGGAGATGTCTTTGAAATAGCACCATATTTAGATGTGGGAGAATATTGTCCCTTTGTCATACCATATATTTTATTGTTAAATAACATGATATTTATGTCAATATTCCTCCTTATTGCATGAATAAAGTGATTACCACCAATCGCCAAAGCATCACCATCTCCACTTGCCTGCCAAACGCTCAATTTAGGATTTGCGACCTTAAGGCCTGAAGCTATCGCAGTTGCCCTACCATGTATACTATGAAAGCCATAAGTATTCATATAATATGGTAATCTTGAAGAACAGCCTATACCAGAGACTACTGCTACCTCCTCTTTTTCTATACCTTTTTCTTCACATATCTTAGGCAAAGCCCTTTGCAAAGCCGCAAGAACAGAGAAATCCCCACAACCTGGGCACCATCTCACTTCTTGATCGCTCTTAAAATCTTTTATTGTATATTTTGCCATAATTATATCCTATTAATTGCCTCTATTATGTCTTGAACCAAGAAAGTTTGTCCCTGTATTTTATTACACTGTATATACTCAAATTGAGGGAATTTACTTCTCAAATAAGATGCAAACTGTCCAGAGTTTAACTCACATACCAATATCTTCTTAAATGAAGATAGGACTTCCTTAGTATTTTTAGGTAAAGGATTAATGTAATCAAAATGAGTAAAGCTTATATCTCTTCCCTCTTCTCTAACCTGACTTACGGCAGAAAGAATATGCCCATAAGTACCACCCCAACCAAGAACTAACAAGTCCCCTTGCTTATTGCCATCTACAACTAATTCAGGTATGAAGTCTGCTATCCTTTCTATTTTTTCTGCTCTTTCTCTCACCATCATAGCATGATTTTCTGCTTCGCTAGATAATACGCCTTGATGTGTCTTTTCTAATCCTCCAACTCTATGTTCAAAGCCAGCCATTCCAGGAATAGCCCAATATCTTGCAAGAGTTTTTTCATCTCTTTCAAAAGGATAATATGTTTCTACTGAATTATCTACAAAATGAGGATGAATCTCGGGATAGTCAGACATATTAGGAATCTTCCAAGGCTCAGAGCCATTACCCAAAAAGCCTTCTGACATTAAAATAACAGGTGTCATGTGCTCTAAAGTAATCTTTGCAGCCTGAAAAGCCATATCAAAACAATGACTAGGAGAATGAGCCGCCATAACTACTATAGGACTTTCTCCATTTCTTCCATACAAAGCTTCATTTAAATCTGTTTGCTCTGTCTTTGTTGGCATACCTGTACAAGGTCCTGCCCTCTGAACATCAACTATTACCAATGGCAACTCAGTCATAACGGCTAAGCCTAAGGCTTCAGACTTAAGAGATAATCCCGGACCAGATGTTGTTGTAACAGCCAAGTTGCCAGCATATGAAGCTCCAATAGCTGTACATATACCTGCAATTTCATCTTCAGTCTGCATTGTCTTAACACCTAAATTCTTATGCCAAGACAATTCTTCTAAAATAGAGGTTGCAGGTGTTATAGGATAAGAGCCACAGAAAAGAGGCAAAGAACTACGTTCTGACGCAGCTAAAAATCCCCATGCGATAGCCTGATTACCTGTTATATTACGATATTTTCCTTTATCTAAATGTGCAGGCTCTACTATATATGTATCTGCAACTGCCTGAATATTAGACGCATAATTAAAACCATCTTTAAGAACCTTCTTATTAGGTTCTACCATATTTGGATGCTTCTTTGCAAACTTTCCATCTATATAGTCAAAGACATACTCAATAGGACGATTAAAAATAAAACATGCCATACCTAGTGTAAACATATTCCTACACTTCTGTACAGATGCACTATCTAAACTAAAGTCTTTTAAACTATCCTCTGTTAATTTAGATATAGGTGCTATTATAATAGTCCTATCTTCAATATTTAATTCTTTAAAAGGGTCATCTTTAAAACCTGCTTTTGCTAATGACGTTGCATCAAAAGCATTTTCATTTATTAAAACTAAAGCTGTTCTTTTCAACCATTTAGCATTTGTCTTTAAGGCTGCCGGGTTCATTGCAATAAGCATATCGCAAAAATCACCAGGAGTGCTTAACTTTGTATTGCCTATATGAACCTGAAAGCCTGATACACCTGATAAACTACCTTTTGGAGCTCTAATCTCTGAAGGATAGTCAGGAAAAGTTGAGAGACCATTGCCATAAACAGCTGACATATTTGCAAACAAAGACCCAGTGAGCTGCATACCATCTCCTGAATCTCCTGCAAAACGAATCACAACATCTTTAGCATCTATTACTTTATGTTGCATTTATTACTATTTTTAAAATATCACAATAATTGTATTACAAATCTACAAATAAAAACGTTAAAACCTAACAATTTTAAAGTTTTTTATCTCCTTTATATTTTCAATTACATAATCTCCTCATTGTAAATGAACTAAGGTATATGCGTAAAAAAGGCTGTATCAAAAAGACACAGCCTCTATACAAAATATTTAAGTAAAATTACTTAGCATCTTTCAATTTAGCTTGAATTTCAGCCTGTAAAGACTCTAATGTTCTTCCTTCCTTAATTTTCAATGCCTTTCTAGCATCTGGAGTAAGATCTTTAAGCTGAGATGTACTTATATATAGTACAGATGCTTTATCAAAGACACAGGCATATCCACCTTCTTTTGCAAGTTTATTAACAACATCCATTGCTTTCTGCTGAATAGGAGTCATTAATTTTAGCTCCTGCTGCTGAAGTTCTTGCTGTATAGATTGAGAAAACTCCTGTATTCTAGTTTGAATATCTTGAAGCTCTTTTTCCTTACTTTCTCTAACTGCAGGCGTCCAAGTTGCAGATTTTGCTTGATATTGCTGATACTTATTCTGTAATTCCTGCATCATACTTTGATGGGTATCCTGAGCCTCCTTTGTTGCAGCCTGTATCTTTGCACGTGCCGCATCTGCTTCAGGCATCAACTGAACCAACTCTGTGTAATTAACATAAGCAAACTTTAAATTTTGAGAAAATCCTGCAAAACTGATTAAAGTTGCTAGGGCTAGAAATAGAATTTTTTTCATATTAATTAATTTTAAAAATTTTCGACATTATTTTGATATAATATTTATTACAAATCATCTTCTACCTTAAAACTCTCTTCCTATAACAACATGGAATTGATTACCTCCTACATTTGGATCATCAAAGCCCCATGCCCAATCTACACCCAATAGTCCGACAATAGGAAGGAATATTCTTACACCAACACCAGCAGATCTTTTAATTTGGAATGGGTTAAAATCTTGTAAATCAACCCAAGCGTTACCACCCTCAAGAAAGGTTAAAGCAAATACTTGAGTTTGCCCTTGCAATAGTATAGGGTACCTTAACTCTAAGGTAAACTTATCATAAACATTACCACTATAAGTAGAAACACTATTATACATAGATGAGGATCTTGGTGTCAAAGAATAGTTTTGATAACCTCTTAGAGATATAATATCATTACCATAAGTATTATAACCACTCATACCATCACCACCTACAAGGAAACTTTCAAAAGGAGAATAGCCCCATTTACGGTTGTAATATCCAAGATAACCGAACATTGCTCTAGTTCGTAAAATCAAATCACCAACAACTCTTTGATAAAAATCTGCACTGAAAGTCCATTTATGATATTCTATCCACTTATATCTATCTTTGGCAGACCAATTATTATAATTGATATCACGCCAACTATTTACAGAAACTTCTTTTCCATCTTTAATATCTGTGCGTCTAAATAAAGAGTAAGGAGGAGTAAACTGCAATGAGAAAGATATATTTGAACCTTGACGTGGGAATAAGGCCTGATCGGTAGAATTTCTTGATATATTAAATGTATAACTAAGGTTGTGAGAAGTACCATTAGAAAATATAAAATATCCTGCATCCCAATTTGTCAAACGGTATGTCTGCCAATTTATAGAATTATATAAAACAAAGTAATTATCTGGCCACTTTAACCTCTTACCTAATCCCATAGAAAAACCATATACCTCATAAACTTTATCACTATTCAAGAAATTTAAGGCAATAATGGAATTAGTCTGTCTTGTATAATATAACGAAGCCGACAATGAGGTAGGCTTATTTCCAAATAACCAAGGTTCTGCAAAACTTGCCGATAGCGATGTATAATATGTTCCATTAGTCTGAAAACGTATAGACAAGTTTTGTGCATCTCCTAATGGTACAGGATGCCAAGCTTTTTTATTAAATAAATTTCTTGTAGAAAAATTATTAAATGAAACACCAACAGTACCTACAAAAGTTCCTGCACCCCAACCTCCTGAAAGCTCCAACTGACTTGATGGCTTTTCTGTTACATTATACGAGATATCAACAGTATTATTCAATTGATTAGGCACTATTGAGTAACCCTTAGTAGGGTCCATAATAGCTTCTGCATCAAATAACTGCATAGACGCAATCTCACGAATAGAACGTTCAAAATCACTCTGACTAAACAAGTATCCTGGCCTTGTAAATAGCTGTCTACGTATAACATTCTCATGGGTAATATTATTACCTGTTATTACGATATTATTCAATTTTGCCTGTTTTCCCTCAACAATTCTCAATTCTACATCCACAGAATCGCCTTTGATATTTACCTCTACAGGCTGAACATTAAAAAACAAGTAACCATTATCCCTATACAATTTTGATATATCCAAGTCCGATGGCTTACCACTACCTGTCAAACGTTTTTGCAGATTGACTAAATCATAAACATCACCTTTCTTTATCTGCAATAAGGCGTTTAACTCATCAGTAGTATATACAGAGTTTCCTGTCCATGTTATATTCCTAAAATAATACTTATTTCCCTGGTCAATATACAAATCAATGCCTAAACGATTAGGCTTTACAGTATATATAGAATCTTTTACAATCTTTGCATTTCTATAACCTGCTTCATTAAAAGCACTTATAAGACTCTTTTTATCATTAGGATATTCTTTAGGGTTGAATTTCTTGGAATTAAAAAAGTTATAATATCGTGCTGATTTTGTCTTTTTCATTGAGCTAGCCATTTTAAACTCGCTCAAAGCATCTGCTCCAATAAAATTAATTTTCTTTACCTTAACTTTCTTTCCCTTATCTATATCAAAATAGACTTTTATAGCATTTTTAATTATACTATCCTTTTGAGTACGTACTTTAATTTTAGCATTTAAGAAACCTTTCTCCTCGTAAAATCTCTTAATAATGCCTACTGAAGTTTGGGCGACATAATCTGAAAATTCTCGACCCCTTCTCAATTTTAGCCTTTCTTGAATATCCTTCTTATCTCCACTACTAACACCTGAGAATATCCATGCTGATACTCTAGGTCTTTCTAATATCTTAATAAGCAGATATGCTTTATCATTTTGACTTGACAAAGAATCAACATATATTGACACCTCCTTAAAAAAATTCTGCATCCACAACTTTTTCACTACGGAAGAAAGTTCGTCACTAGGTATCTTAATTTCTTTTCCAACCTGCAATCCTGATAATTGAATTATTTGCTGATCGCCAAAATATGTATTACCCTCGACTTTAATTCCACCTAAAATATAAGTCTTAGGATTATTATAATCAATATCAATACCCTTATCATCTTGAGCAAACAATGCAGAGGGTAAGATAGATAGAATAACTAAAATTATTGCTTGAAGTACTTTCATTTTCAATCTTTTCGGTATGCACACAACATACTATAATAAACACAATTATGCAAATATAAATAAAATGTATCGCTTTACAATATATCTTTAAACATATCCTTATACTTTACCGAATCTTCTTTCTCTTTTAGAAAAGATTTTCAAGGCCTTATCATAATCTTCCTTAGTAAAATCAGGCCAAAGAGTGTCTATAAAAATTAACTCTGAATAAGATGCCTGCCACAAGAAATAATTACTTAGTCTCTGTTCTGAAGCTGTCCTAAGAATAATATCTGGGTCAGGGACATCTCTTGTTACAAGATAATCTTCAAAAGAACTTAAACTGATTTGATTAAATTCCTCTTCTGATATTTTATTTAATTTATAATCTTGTGCTAGAGCTTTTGCTGCTTGAAGAATATCCCACTTTCCACTATAACTAAGCATTATAATCAAATGTAACTTAGTATTATCTTCTGTAAATTGCATCAAATCATCTATGGCATTATTCAACTCCAAAGATAATCTGCTTCTATTACCCAATACCCTAAATCTTATCCCTTGATTATTAAGTTCCTCTCTCTCTTTCCCTATAGAACTAAGCATCAATGACATAAGTTTATCAACTTCCTCTTGAGGCCTAGACCAGTTTTCCTCAGAAAAAGCATATAAAGATAAATACTCTACATTATTGACTATCGAGGCTTCTATTGCCTGCTTTACACTTTTTATACCTGCAATATGCCCCATACTTCTAGGCTCCCCTCTCAATTCTGCCCATCTTCCATTACCGTCCATTATAATGGACATATGCTTTATTCCCTTAGAGTTCATTTCTTAACTATTTCTTATATCTTCTCCCCAATAAAGTTTACTAGTTAATGCGTTTACAAAATTTGAACTCGGTAATTTAACTCGTCTTAAGGTCATACCAGCCAAAGAAATATTTATTGTTGTATCTGCATTCAACTCCATAGTCCTATTATCCATAGTAAACATAATACTCTCTCCCCTGACCATAGTTGATATACTAATCTTTGTTGTATTAGGTACAACCAAAGGACGAACATTAAGATTATGAGGTGAGATTGGAACTATCATTATTACTCTTGACTCGGGGGTACAAATAGGCCCACCAGCACTTAAAGAGTAAGCCGTAGAACCTGAACTAGTGGAAATAATCAAACCATCTGCCCAGTATGTAGGCAAAGGGACTCCATCTAAAGATACATTTATCCCCATAACTGACGCAGAAACACGATGTATTGTAATCTCATTTAAAGCAAAAGGCCAGAATCCAAAATCTGTATTCAAGTCCTTATCTGGTATAGAAGCATATAACATATCTCTATCTTCTATACTGTACTGTCCTTTAAGTATGGCTTCGATAGCTTCATCAGGCTGACTTTCTGATAAAAAGCCCATTCTGCCAAAATTTATACCTAAGATTGGTATACCAGAATCTGCTACACGTTTTGATGCCGATAAAAAGGTACCATCGCCTCCTATACTAAGTATAACATCTGTATCAGATTGAACATCATTACGCACTTCAATATTATAAACAGATACATTGCTTGCCCTTAATCGTTCCACTAAGTCTGACAATCTAGGATCCCAATTATGTGCTTTTTCCTTTATATAGATACCAACTTTCATTATCCTATTAACATAAAACTATATAATCTATATCATTTTGAAGTCAAAATTATAACATATTTATTAAAATATGACTATAATTGTATAAATTTGTTTAATTTAATTTTAGTAAAATGACACGATTAAGTGTTAATATTAATAAAGTAGCTACCTTGAGAAATGCAAGGGGCGAAAACATGCCTGAGCTTGTTAAAGTAGCTCTAGATTGCGAAAAATATGGTGCTGAGGGCATCACAGTACACCCTAGGCCAGATGAAAGACATATAAAATATACTGATGTATTGGAATTATCTCCTGTTCTAACTACTGAATTTAATATTGAGGGTAATCCTGATGAAAATTTTATATCACTTGTTGAAAAAGTTAGACCAACACAAGTAACATTGGTACCTGATGCTAGAAATGTCATTACATCAAATCAAGGCTGGGATTGCATCAACAATAAGGATTTTTTAAGTTCTGTATGCAAAAAATTTAAGTCTTTAGGCATACGTTGCTCTATTTTTATAGACCCTAAAGTAGAAATGGCAAAGGCTGCAAAAGAATGCGGTGCTGACAGAATAGAATTATATACAGCAAAATACGCAAGAGAATATAATATAGATAAGGAAAAGGCTATATCAGATTATATTAAAACAGCTAAAGAAGCTAAGAACCAAGGACTTGGAATAAATGCTGGACACGATCTCAATCTTGAAAATTTAGAATATTTCATAAAAAACATATCCTATGTAGATGAGGTTTCAATCGGACATGCACTTATATGTGATGCACTTTACTTAGGACTAGAAAAAACTATCAAAGAGTACTTATCAAAGATCAAGTTTTTTTAGTATTTTTGTGAAAATATATGATTTACAATAAAATATAAATATATGGAAAAAACACTATTAAAAGGAATAAAACTAAGCCTACTTGGTTTTGGATTATGTAGCTCTTTATTTTTAACTTATTCTTGCAATAACTTAAATAAAAATTCAGACAGCACATCTACAGAGCAAAGTACAGAAAAAGCCAATAAGCCTAATATTGCTGAAGGTTCTATTGTATATTTTAACCTGGATAAGGTTATTGCAGAATATGACATGGCTAATGAACTTAAGGCTACAGTAAGTTCTAAATTAGAAGGAATACAACAAGAATTAACTCGCAGAGGTAATAAATTACAAGGTGAGTTAAACTCTTTTAATGAGAAACTTAATAAAGGTCTTATTACACGCTCTACTGCGGAGGTTCAAGGTCAGGAATTGCAAAAAAAACAAAATGAATTTAATACCTATTACACTCAAAAACAACAGGAAATAGCTGAAGAACAACAGGTTCTACTAAATCAAATAGGTAATGCGATAAAAGAATTTCTTGACAGCTACAATGCTGAAAAGAAATATGGTCTTATAATAAGCACACAAGGAGATATTCTTCCATCCCCTGTAGTTACAGGTGACAGTTCTCTTGATATTACTGCAGATATTATTGAAAAAATTAATGAGCAATATATCAAGGATAAAAAGAATGGCAACAGTTCTATAACAAAGAAGGAAGAAAAGACAAAATAAAATGAAAATTGCTATTTTATCTTGCTTTTACCCATATAGAGGTGGCATTGCTCAATTTAATGCCAGCCTCTATTCTCAGTTAGAAGAAAATAATACTGTAAGAGCTTTCAATTTTAAAAGACAATATCCCAATTTTTTATTCCCTGGCAAAACGCAATATGTAAGCAAAGATGATGAGGCTATTGCTATTGAGAGTACAGCAATACTGGATACTATTAATCCTATAACTTGGATTAAAACCATCAATGAGATAAGAAAGTGGAAGCCACAGCTTATTATCATTGATTACTGGATGGCATGGTTTGCACCTTCTTTAGGCTTCATTGCAAGAAGATTAAAAAAAGACTTTAAAATAATCTCAATTCTACATAATGTTGTTGCACATGAGGCTCATTTCTATGATAAGATGCTTACAAAATACTTTTTAACAGGCTTTGATGGGCATATTGTATTAAGTGAACAAGTTGCAGGAGAATTATTAAGCGTAGATAAAAAAGCAAAGTATATAGAACTTTTTCATCCTATATATTCACATTTTGGAAAAAAACTTGATAGAGCTGATGCTGAACAGCAATTAGGACTTTTACCCAATAAAAAGAATCTCTTGTTTTTTGGTCTAATTAGAGAATACAAAGGCTTAGATATTTTACTGGAAGCTTTCAATAAATTAGATGACAGTTACCAATTGATTATTGCTGGTGAGCCATATAGTTCATTTGAAAAATACCAAAAAATTATTGATAAGACAAAAGATAAAAGCAGAATACACTGCTTCCTAAACTATATCAAGGATTCTGAAGTTAAAAAATTCTTTTCTGCGACAGACCTTACAGTACTACCATATAGAAGTGCGACACAAAGTGGTATTTCTGCTGTATCTTATCACTTTGAGGTGCCTATGCTAGTAACTAATGTAGGAGGCTTAAAAGAGGCTATTGGAGATAGAGGTATAGGTCTTGTAGCTGATAAAGTAGATGCTGACTGCATCAAGCAAGAAATAGAAAGATTCTTTAGTTCAGAACAAATTAGAGAGCAATGCAGAATATCCCTTGGAGGAGAGAAGGAAAGATTGTCTTGGCATAATTTTGTGAGACTGCTGGAAGATTTTTCAGATAATTTGAATGTATAAGTGATGAAAAATAATTTTTTTATAATTATCGCTATAATATCTATATTGAGCACTAAGTATAGTTATGCTCAAATATATATAGCACCACCTGTAAAAATATCAAAAGAAATAATAAAAAAAGCTGACGGGAAGGAATTCTACTACCACATTGTTGAAGAAAAGCAAACCCTCTACTCTATCTGTAAAGCTTACAATATCAGCACAGAAGAATTGTATCAAGCTAACCCTAATTTAGACAGAAGCCGCTCAATTAAAGCTGGAGAAGGACTACTTATTCCCAAACATAAACTCTCTCATCACAACGAAACGGCCAAGCAGCAGGTAGAAACAAGTAGAGCTGAAAATAAGACAATACAGCTAGTTAAAAAGGTAGAAGACAATAAAGATATTAAAAAACTAGAAAATATCCCCTATATAGAGCACAAGGTGTCTTGGTTTGAAGATATTAATGATATTGCAATAAAATATAATATACCCGCAGAGTATATACTAAAATTTAATAATATCAAAAGTTCTGATATAAAAAGCAGAATGATATTAAAAATTCCTCAAGATATTAAAGCATTTAACAAGCTGCTAAAGCAATCTAAAAGGACAAAAGAGAAGCATATAGAGAACAATATAGAAGACGATAATACTATATCTAAGCAAGGTAGTACAATAAACGAAATCTCAAATATTTTTAATTGGAAAAAGACTGCCAACATAGTACTATATCTGCCTTTTGCAAGTGAAAGTGATGCAAATCCAGACTATCTTGATTTTTATAATGGAAGCCTGCTTGCGATAAAGGATAATGCACAAAAAGACTTAGAGCTTCAATTAACAGTTCTAGACAGTAAAAAGAGCGATTATAATCAATTAGGTAGAACTAAAAATGCAAAGTTATTTATAGGTCCTGTAAATATGCCTGAGCTAAAAGAATGCCTATATAATATACACCATCAATATATTGTATCACCATTGGATCCAAGAGCTCACACATTGGCTAAAGAATATAACAATTTTATACAGATTCCACCTGCCAGTGAAGCTCAATATTCTTGCCTGATAAATTGGATAAAAGAAGATTATAGAATAGGAGAAAAAGTTATTAATATCTACCAAAATGATAAGGATAATGCTAGTGTAAGTTATTTTAATAACATTATTCATTCGGCCAATATACCAGTAAAAGATTTTGCATACAACATTATAGATGGAAGAACAATTGGTAAAACACTTGACAATCTTTTAGACAATAATTCTATAAACAGAATAATATTAAATAGTGAGAATGAGGCTTTCATAAATGATATTCTCAGAAACCTGAACATTCTTAAACATAAGAAATATCAAATTGAAATTTATGGTTTATCTAAGATTAGAACATTTGAAACTATTGATATAAATTTTCTACACCAATTAAAAGCTCATATAACAAGCTCATATTTCATAGACTACAATTCTAAGGCAGTGAATAAGTTTATATTAAGTTATAGGGCCTTGTATAATGCAGAACCAAGTCAATTTGCATTCCAAGGATATGACATTATGAACTATTTTATAAATTTATTCGCAACTTATGGGAATGATTGGATATATCATCTTGAAGAAGAAAAAGGGTTTTACCTACAAAGTAACTTTGATTTTTATAGATATAATCATTCTGGATATATAAATAAAGGTATAAGAAAAATTCTTTATGATCAAGATTATGGTATTAAACTAATCTATAAATAAAAAAAATAAAGACTTTGAACTAATTCAAAGTCTTTATTTTTTAAGCAATATATGAGCATTTGCAATAGCCTCTTTACTTATAGTCTCCCCACTAAGCAGTCTTGCAATTTCCAGAACTCTTTCATCACCATCTATTTGACGTATTGATGATTTATAGACTCCGCCATCAACTTCCTTGCTAACTAAAAAATGTATATTACCTTGAGCAGCAACTTGAGGAAGATGAGTGATTGCAAACACCTGCATATTCTTGCCCATTTCACAAATCATTCGCCCCATCTTGTCTGCCACACTACCTGAAACACCAGTATCAATCTCATCAAAAATCATTGTAGGCATATTCTCAAATCTTGCCATCAATGCTTTTAAAGAGAGCATTATCCTAGATTTTTCTCCACCTGACGCACACATTTCTATATTTTGCAGCTCTGTTCCATTTGCAGAGAATTTAAAATCAGGTTCATCTGTTCCTGTTGCAGAATATGCTTTTATCCTTAAATCTATCTTGAATACAGAATGCTCCAATTCAAGGTACCTCAGCATATCAACTAAATCTTTTTCAAGCAAACTTGCTGCTTTTTCCCTAGATTTTGTCAATGACGCTGCCAATCTACTCATTTCTTTAGTTGCAATATCCAAATCCCTTGTAATATCCTCTATATGAATACTAACATCCTCTGTACTTAAATATTGTGAAGCAATTTCATCTCTAAAATCAAGCAATTCCTGCTCTGTACTGCAATCATACTTCTTTAATAAAGAGTACAATAAAGACATTCTTTCCTCAACCTTATTTAGCTCAGAAGCACTCATGTATACATTAGAGTCTAAAGTTTGAAGCTCATCATATAAATCTTGTAACTCCAATCTTGCACTCTCAAGTCTCTCAATCAAAGGTTCGCAAGATGGCATATACGTAGCAAGCTTAGTAGTATTCTTAACTGCGTCTTTCAACCTAGAGTCAATCGAAAGACTTTCCCCCTCTAATGATGATAAATCGCCTGCTATCTGATGTAATAAAATCTTTATTTCCTCCGCATTAGACAATTGCTTATGCAAACTCTCTAATTCAAGTAACTCACCTGATTGAATTTTTGCCTTTTCTAATGTATCCAAGACTTGCTTGTTATATTGAGAATTTGCTTCTAAGTCTTTAAGCTTAGCTTTAAGCGTCTGTAATTCTTTTGTCAAATTATTTACCCTATTCCAAGAATTGAAATAATCCCGTTTCAAATCCTCATTTGAGGCAAAATAATCAAGTATAGAAAGTTGAAAAGATTTATTGGATAATATCTGAGTCTGATGCTGTGAATGTATATCCAAAAGACTAGATGACAAGTCTTTAAGCAAATCTACTGATACAGGCAAATCGTTTATAAATGCACGAGAACGACCTGACTTTGCAATTGTTCTCCTTATAATTAGACTATCATCAAAGCTATCTATATCATATTTTTCTAATATAGCTTGCAAATGTTCATTGGACTTTAAGGAAAAAACTGCTTCAATCACACAGGTCTCCTCACTATCTAAAAGAACCGAAGCGTCTGCCTTTGCACCCATTAACAATGATAAAGCACCCAATAAAATAGACTTACCTGCTCCTGTCTGACCTGTAATAATAACCAGACCCGATGGAAAATCAATTTCCAACGAGTCTATTAAAACATAATTCTTTATATGTAGTGATTGTAGCATTTATACCCCTCTATAAAAAGAGAACATTACTCTCCTTTTTCATCATGAACGCCCTCTCCTGCAACTCTAAAATATAATTCGTCCGCTTGAAACTCTTCCATAGCAATTAAGCTAGGCTTAGGCTGACGCTCATATAATTTAGAGATTTCTATCTGCTCTCTATTTTCAAAAACCTCTTCAAGAGTATCTCTATCACTTCTAAACTCTTCCAGCTTTCTATTTAATTCTTTTTTCTCTGCCAAAGCTATCTGATTTGCTCTTTTAGCAAGTACTACTACACTCTTGTAAATATTTCCAGTAGGTTGAGAAAGAGTTTTAATATCTCTTGTAATAGTATTTGATGGAACTTTTTTTCTATCCATAATATTATAAATTAATAAATCTTACTTTATAAGTATATACGATAATGTTATAGAAATAGTTTCATTATTTTTTATAAGAAACTTAATTTTATCCTTCCACAACAACTTTAGATGAATTACGCCCCAAATATTTTTGAGCATTTACATATAACTTATCTAATTCCTTCCTATAACTTGATTGAGGATATTCGCCTATAAAATTGAGATAGTCATCTACAAATAAAAGAAACCTCTCTTTTTGTTTTTGCTTAATACTTAAATCTGCATAACGATATGAAGATAAAGCGATATAATATAACACCTTCTCTCTGTATACATTATCTGGATTATCCTTCAGAATATTCTTAAAGGCTATTACTGAAGCCTTATAATCCTCCATTCTGAAATACATGCGAGCAGCCTCTACTGCCTTATTATCTAACCTTTCCTGCAATACTGACAACCTGTCATAACACTCATTAGTATACTTAGAATTAGGATACTCTGTTACAAACTCATTCATAGCAGATATAGCTTTATATGTAGGCGATGGATCTAACTCATAATCTAGAGTTTCCCTGAACAAACAGTCTAACCTTAAAAATCTTGCTTCCTCAGTAAATCTACTATGGGGATACTGCTCTATAAACTTTTCAAGATTTGCTTCTGCACTTATATAGTTCTCATCTCTATAATTGCTTAATGCCCAATAGTATTTTAGAGTATCATCCCTTTCTGTATTATATGTTAAAAAAGATAAAGACTCAAATAAAGTAGCTGCCCTATCATATTTTCCATTATTAAAATAATCCATAGCGGCTTTATATTTCAAATCAACATCTTCGGATGCCAAAATCTTTTCATATTGAGAACTACACGACAAAATAAAAAGACTTAACAAGGATAAAACTATGAAACGGCTAAAATTCATCATTACAATTAATTTAAAAATCTCTCTAGCTCTAAAGCTGCCATACAACCAGAAGCTGCAGCTGTTATTGCTTGTCTATAATGTCTATCCTTAACATCACCTGCGGCAAAAACTCCCTCAACATTTGTCTTACATGAACCTGCTTCTGTAACTATATAACCATGTTCATCTGTAGTAACCCACTTTGAAACTAATTCAGAATTAGGATGATGTCCAATAGCCAAGAAGAAACCATCTATCTTAATTTCAAACTCTTCACCTGAATTTCTTTTAATTCTTGCACCTGTAACACCAGTAGCGTCTCCTAAGACCTCCTTAGTATTACAATTCCATAATATCTCTATATTTTCTGTGTTCATCACCTTCTCTTGCATAGCCTTAGAAGCTCTAAACTCGTCCCTACGCACTATCATATAGACCTTATTACAAAGAGTAGACAAATATGTAGCTTCTTCGCAAGCTGTATCACCACCTCCAACAACTGCTACATCCTTCTTACGATAGAAGAAACCATCGCAGGTCGCACAGGCAGATACGCCCATACCCTTAAACTTATTTTCAGACTCCATACCTAAGTATTTGGCAGTAGCTCCTGTTGCTATAATTACTGCTTCAACCTCCAATTCATTACCTCTATCATCAATAGCCTTAAAAGGCCTTGAAGAAAGATCAATAGAACTTATTATACCCGAACGTATATCTGTACCTAAATTTTCTGCCTGAGCCCTCATTCTTTGCATAAGCTCATTCGCATCTATACCTGATTCAAAACCTGGATAATTTTCAATTATAGTAGTGGAAGTCAACTGACCTCCTGGAACTAAACCTTCATATAATACTGGCTGTATACCTGCACGTGAAGCATAGATAGCAGCTGTGTATCCTGCGGGTCCTGAGCCCACAATTAAACATCTTACTTTCTCCATTATACAATTAATTTATCATACAAAGATAAACAATAAAATATAATTATCCTACCTAAATAAGGCTATCTTAATAAGAACTAAGTGTATAAGTATTGATTATTATTGTAAAATAAAGTATATTTGCAAAGTTGGGCATTTATATTTTTTAAAAACTAAGATGAACGAAAAGAAAGGTAAAATAAATCCTCTTGATGATTTAAAGAAAAAACTAAAAACTTTTGGACTAAAGGCTACACCTCAAAGATTAGCTGTACATGAAGCAATGTGTCATTTAGGTCACGCATCTGCAGATATGGTTTCTGATTATATAAAAGAGCATAAACCATCTGTAAAAATCACAGTTGCATCTATATACAATGTTTTAAGCCAACTATCACTTTACAATATATATCAATATAGACTAAGTTCTAATAGCAAGATGTACTTTGATGTAAACCACACTAAACATATACATCTATATGATACAGAAAACAATACATACTCTGATGTAATGGATTCAAAGCTACTTGAACTTATTGAAGAAAATATAGATAAACGAAAATTTAAAGGATACCAGGTATATGGTGTAGATATAAATATATTATGTAGACCAAGAAAAAAGAAAAGCATCGGCAAAACTGCCTAAATGAAATATATCTATTACATAATACTATCTATTATACTATGCTGCCATTGTACAAAAATCAATTATATTATAAATGATGATATTACAATGGCAAATATTGTTGATGGGAAAATAATCAGCGACCAACAACTTGAATATCAGGTAATAGAAGATAAAACAGAGGGTGCATACTTAAAGCACAAGAGAGTTATTATACAAAGTGACATTCTTGAGAAAGTAGGAGATAAAGTATATAAAATCAGACTAAAAGACTACGCTCCAGTCATGATTAAGCCTATACTAAAAATGAAAGATATTGACAATCCAGCCTCTCTTGACACGAATATAACTATTTTGCAATCTTGGTTTTCAGGCGAGTATCTTAATTTTGCCCTATCTTTTGACATCAGAAAAGAGCAAGCAGATAAATTACATATCATACAATTAGTAGATAAATCTACAAATGAAAAAGAGCTAAAACTACTATTCACTCACAGCACAAAAGATAGGCAAGAGAATAGCAGTAAACAAAATATCCCAGATATAATTCATTATAGATTTTACCTATCTACTAAAAAAGAATTTTTAAAAAGTGATAATATAGGCTTAAGTCAGCTATAAACAAAGCAAACGTTATACATATTTTTTTGCATAAGAATTATTTTAAGCTATACTCAAAAAAGAATTTTGGGCTAATTGCTTATTTGAGTACTCAATAAAATAGCAAGAAAATAATCTATCCAATATAGGACAACTGAAATAAGACCTTATATCCAAGTATCAAAAAGACCTGCATATTTACAGGAGATAATATAAAAAACTCGCAGTAAGGAAAAACCCTGACTGCGAGAATCTTATTATGAAAACTTAGGGTGTCTGATGGGACTCGAACCCACGACAATCAGAACCACAATCTGACGCTCTACCAACTGAACTACAGACACCATATATTTCAGAGTTGCAAATATAGTAATATTTTATATTATTACAATACTTTTAAAGTATAATTTACAATTTAAATATAAATCTTACTAATATCTTATCAATTTATACTTTCCTACTCTAGAAAATGCCTCAGGAGCAATTGTGGCATCTTTAGGGGCCAACACATACTTCAAAGCAGGACAATTCTCAACAGCAAAGTCTGAAATTTCTTTTGTTCCCTTAGGAAAATACACAATCTCAACTTTTTCTTTAGATAACACTACATTTTTTCCATACTTATTTTGTGCCTTTAGTCTAACTATTCTCATAGATTCAGGTATATAATAAGGATCTGAAGATGCTTTCTTATAAACAATACCCTTCTCAGAATAAAACACCTTATTCTTCTTAGATATATAAATAGCCTCTAATTCCTTTGCAGAGGTTGATAATCTTGTTCCACTCTCACTTATACTTGTTATAAATCTACCCAACTTTAAACTCTTAACTCCTGCAGGCAAGTTCTTAAATAATGATAAGCTATTGATAGGTATTCTATTATACGTATCCGGCACCCTTAGACTCTCTCCTGAATGTCTAACAGAAAAGATATTAATACCTTCAGAAAATCCGTATTCAAAATTATCGTCCTTAAATAAGGAAACCTCTATGATAAAAGGGCTTAATTTTGTGTTATATTTTTTATAATCTTCTAATAAATAGTACGGACCATTTGTAGGATCAGCAACAATCCAACTTTCATTAGTTTTAGCCCATACCCAAGAATGTGCAAGACGTGCACCACGATCCAAAAGCCAGCCATTTACAACCATACAAGGGATGCCCAAACTATTTAACATTACCTTCATTAGATTACTATACCCATAACATACAGCCTTTCTTAGCCTAAATGCCTCATATGGGTCATTAAGGCTACGGCCGGGTTTAGTCGAGATAGCTTCATTTCTATAATAACTAACATTTGTATACAACCATCCATTTATAAAATAAACCTGATATTCTTGACTTTTTTCGCTGAGATTGGCACTTCTAAGCAGATTCTTAGTAAAGGTTGAAATCTCATTAATCTCTTTATCATCAATATTTAAGACTCTCGGATTTGATATAGTTGAAATATCCATATACCTAGTCAATCTAGAAAGAAGCATATTCTGATTTTCACTTTCCCTTTTAAAATTACCATAATAAGGATAATATTTTATACTATTATCTATATCACTATCTATATCAGGCACATCTTGATCTTCAAAAGCATTAATTTGTTCAAGCAATTCACGCCTTTCTTTTTCTTCGGGACTTTCTTCTTTAGGAATATTTGGCTCTGATGGCGTAGTATCATCTGAAGGCGGATTATCTTTTGGCTTATCACCACTAGAATCGGTATTATCATTAGAGCTATCATCACCTGACTTATCATCTGAAGACGGATTGTCTTTTGGCTTATCACCACTAGAATCATTATTATCATTAGAGCTATCATCACCTGACTTATCATCTGAAGACGAACTTTCTTCTGAAACAAGCTCCTCTTTATCTTTTACCGGCTCATTTAACTTCTTATTACAAGAAATCACAAATATAAATAAAGCTAATAATAAAAAAATATATCTGTATCTCATATATAAATATTGATTGTTATCTTTACAAAAATAAATATAAAATGTTTTATATCCTATAATAATATAATCTCTATATTTAAATAATTATATGAAAGTCCTTATAGCCTCTTCCAAGACAATGTCTAATTATAGCACTAACAGCACATTAGATAAAGCAATATTCAATAACATTGCTGAGAACTCAGCAAGAGAACTCAGCAAACTTAGAGTAGAAGAATTAGAATCCTTGTTAAGGATAAATAATAAATTAGCCATTGAAAATTTTAATAGATACCAAACATTCATCAGTGATACGTCAATAAAAAGCCCTGCCCTACTA
>JARIAS010000055.1 GCA_029257745.1 Candidatus Cryptobacteroides sp.
TAAAATTAAGTGCAATCATTTTGGCTATAAGCTATTTTTCTTCGTGTAGCCAAAGTGTTAAGGTTGATGCAAATTCAGATTCTCAATGGAGACTTCCTGTTGCATATGGACAAAAGTCTATAAAAGAGCTATTAAATAAATATGATAACAATCAATCTTCTATTAAATTTAAAGAAGACACAATATTTCTTAATGTAGAAAATAAAGATTTCTTTCAATTTAAAACTAAGGACTTTATCATTGGTGAGGATTTAAATACAAACAATACTATCATTTTTCCAGAAGATGGATTTCCAAATGATTATACTTTAACACAAAATATTAGCATTCCTGAGCAATATTCTACTTATGAGGGCTACTTTGATATAGTTCTACCAGAAAATATCAAAAGTAGCAAGGAGATAAGAATAAATAGTACAATAGAGATTAATAGTAAAATGCCTGATGGCATTGCTTATACAATAACACTAAAAAATGTACAAGAATATTCTGAAGATGCCTTTAAAGTATTTAGTAGAGATATTAGTGATAAAAATGTTGAATTTACTGT
This sequence comes from Candidatus Cryptobacteroides sp., assembly GCA_029257745.1. Lineage (GTDB taxonomy): Bacteria > Bacteroidota > Bacteroidia > Bacteroidales > UBA932 > Cryptobacteroides. The sequence goes on from JARIAS010000055.1 coordinate 551, forward strand.
CAATAATCTCAAATTACCTGAAAGCCAAGAAAATAAGATAAAGATTGAATATAAGATTAATGTTCACACAACTAAGGATATAATTAAACTTAAAAAAGGAGATAATCTAAATATTTCTATTAGTCTTAAGGACAATCAAATTGAATATTTCGATGGGGAAATATACCCACGTAATGGAAGTAGCACATTTGCTTTAGATAAAATAAATAGCATACTAGACAAGAATATTATAGATAAAATTCGCTTAGAAGATGGCATTGTTAAACTGCATATCAAAGCTAACGACATATATCTAAATGGAGACTTTATGCTTTCTTTCAAAAAAGATGGCGAAAGCACTGGTCTAAATCTTGAAAGGGATATAAATATTGACGCTTTGGGTGGAAATAATATTAATAAAGAAATAATACTCGGTAATAATTATAAAGAGAACATATCAGATATTATTGATAAGCTTCAATCTGGAACTACAACTGTTGCATGGGAATTGGGCAAAAAGAATAATAATAGTATAATTATAACTAAAAATAGCTCTCTAAATGCAAGTGTTGAGATAGAGCAAAAACTAAAATTTGCTATTTCAGACTTACCCTTTAATACAAATTCATCAAATCTTGCTAAAGGAAAGATGTCTATACTAAAAAAACTTAATATTAAGCACATTGAATTGAGCCTTATAGCGACATCAAGTATACCTCTTAGCATTAGAGAAGTAGAATTAGAATTACTTAATAAAGATAAAAATCCAATAAGTGATAAGCCTATTAAGTTTGAAGGAAGCATAAAAGGTGGTACTCTAGAACAGCCTGCTAAATCTAAGTTATCAGTAAAACTAAATGCTGAAAATATAGAGATTCTAGATAAGGCTGAATATATAGGGATTAAAACTCATATTCAGACAAAAGATAAAGGAACAGTAAGTATTATGTCTAATCAAACTATAAATTTTTCAATAGTTGCAAATGCAAATGTAAATGCAAATATTACACTTTAAAAGCTAATATACTATGAATAAATATAAAATCACATATATACTAATCAGTATACTGTTATCACTTACGCTTACTAGCAAAGGACAAAATCTTAATTTCATACAATATGGATTACAGTCAGGTATTTCTAGTATAGACATCAATCCTGCACATCAAGTTGCTCATAAATATGGGTTTATTGAATTACTAAACTTTAATGCAAATGCCACAACACCATTCACTTTTAATGAGATAAAAAATCATAAAAAGACGGCTATACCTAATATAATTGCCAATTTTGCCAATATTCCGTTAAGAGCAAACATGAATATTGGTATTGCCACAGGCTTTCATACAGGTTTAGGCTATTTTAACTTTTCTTATAGAATAAAGGAAAGACACTATTCAAATCTAGATAGCAGACTTGCTAACTTTCTGATAAAAGGCAATGCTCAATATACAGGAAAAGGTACCGATCTAGGCTCTATTTATTCAAATACAATGATTTACAATGAGCTTGGTATAGGATACTCTATAAAATTGTTATCTGACAAATTAATACTAGGAAGCAGAATAAAACTATTATCAGGTATTGCATACGTAAATCTAGATGGTAATTTCAGGTATTCTAGCTCCGAAGATGGAGACAAAATATATATAGAAAGTAGTCATAAGTTAATCTTCCCCGACTATACTAGAATTAATAATATACAAAACCCAAAAGATATCAAATTAACACAGGATTATAAAAAAGCTTTAATGCCTAAAAATAATTTCGGCTTAGCTCTTGATTTAGGTATAATCTACAAAATAACACCTAAATTTTCTATAAGTGCAGCCATTAATGATCTTGGCTACATTAAATGGGATAAATATATCTCAAGTATGGAAAGCAATCTTATTGGAGATGACAAGATTGAGTATAAAGGAAAAAATATATCCAACGACAATAAAGAAAAAGACGATTTTATCACACATGTGAAAAATAAAATTATAGGAAGTATAAAGGGAAATACAAGTTCCAATATAACTTCTTACATATATAGCAATATGAATATAGCAAGTGAGTATAATCCATATTCTTGGCTAAGATTAAATGCCGCATTAGGCACTTATATTGCAAACCAAAGAACTCACTCATGGGTAAATACAGTTGTTACTGCACATTACTCTGAATATCTCGCCTGCTCTGTTGGACTTAATTATCAACAAAATTCAATATGGGGACTAGGTGCAGCAATCAAATTAGGCCCCTTGCAGATTTCTACTGACAATCTATTAGCATACAAATATTATGATGCACGATTTGCACATATAAACGCATCTCTAATCCTAGATTTTTAATAAATAAGTTCAAATAAAATAACAGCGTGTCAATAGTTATATTTGACACGCTGTTCTTATTTAATAAAGCGACTAAATAAAGATTTCTTATAAAAATATCTTTAAAAAAATCACATAATAGAAAATAATATCTTTTTTTTTAAATAAATATTAGCCCTTACGCACACACACTATAAAGTACTGCATATAAAATATCTCTACATTACTAAAATATACTACAAAAGATATAAAAAAAGATAAAGATTAGAAATTATAATAAAGATTAGAAAAGAATTAAGCTATTGATAAACAAAGACTTGCAATATAAATAATGGAGCTCTATCTTTGCAAAAAAAATAAAGATATGAACTACAAAGGTCGGAAGTCTATTTTGTCTCTTCAAGCATTTCTGCTATTTATTTTGGTATTTATTTATCCGACCTTTGTGTCATGTCGAAAGGATAATATGAATATAATCAATACTTATACAAAATACAATACTAGCATATATACTCGAGCTATCAGTAAACATAAAATACAGATAAGTTCGACCTTAAACATACAAAGTCTTGATGTATTCTGTTTTAACGACAACGAATTACAAATGCTTGATTCTTATGAAAGAATAGAAGCACCTATACATACAAAATTGAATATAACTTGTAGTAAAGGTAAAAAAATTATAATTATACTGGCAAATATAGATAAGTCTTATTATAAGAATATTAATATCAATAAGCTATCCTCATTCAAGAAAGCTAAAATTCAATTGAAAGATGAAAGTACTATATTTCCATATATGTATTCTTATTTTAATATAGATAGCGATAGTCAAAAGACTTATCAAGTAGAACTAAAAGCCTTCTTAAGTAAAATTAGGATTAACAATATAAGTTTTGAGCCAGAAAGCGATTTACTATCAAAGGATACATTGAAAATAATTGATATATACTTATGTAATGTAAAATATGAAAGTTCATTAATAGAAGAGCATATAAGTATAGCAAACAAGTATTTAAATCAAAATAAATTAAGAGAAAAAGACCTAGAAAATAAGAATATTAAAAGCTTGATATATAAGCATATCAATAAAGATATAAAGGATAAGACTATAAGTATAAATCAAGATTTATACTGCTATGAGAATATCTTTCCTAAGGACTATAATAGTAATATGTTTACCAAATTAGTTATTAAGACACAATTTAAAAACAAAATCTTCTATTATCCTATTGAGATTAAAAACTATCTTAAAGAATATAAGGGAATAGAAGCCAGTAAAGCTTATTCTTTTAACATCAAACTAACAAGATTAGGATCTGATGATGAGGAGTTTAACACACTTAGCCAAAACTATGATATTAATATATCTGCAAGTAATTGGCATAGCAAAGAAGATATTATTGAAACTTTTTAAATTATGAAAAATCTTATTATACTCAGCCTTTTAATTAGTCTATATTTTAGTTGTAGCAAATTAACTGATAATGATATTATAGAAGAAGACTATACACTTGTTCTTAGTAGTAACACTATTAATACACGTAGCAATATTGATGAAAATAAAATATCTGACCTTAATATATTTATAATCAATTCAGATATAATAGAAAAACACATTTATATCGGTAGACGTGAAATTAAGTATAATAACAATCAGGTAGTATGTCCTATAAGACTAATTGCAGGCATAAACTATGAAATAAGGGTATGTGCTAATCTTGGATATAAATTAAATATAATGGACATAGAAGACTTAAATCAATATCGTTTTTATGTTTCTCACCCAAAGGAATATCTTGGAGGCCTACCTATGGCTGGCAAATATAAATTAATAAGCAATAAAAATAATAAAACTATTAAGCTAGAACTTGAAAGACTATTGGCAAAAATATCAATACAAATTGACCGTAGTAACTTAGACCAATCTATAAAACTTAAAATTAAAGGACTTTCCATAAAACAAAGTCCGAAGAGTATTTATCTTTTTAATGAGAGCAAAGCTATAAATAACGCTGATATTTTCCCATATGGGTATAATGTTACGAATGATGATATACCTAAACTTAATCTTATTAATAATCAGGGAATAAGTAAAAGTGTTAACTTATATATGCTAGAGAATTGTTTTGGGGACTTGTTACTTGATAAATATGCTAATGAAGATAAGGTCTTAGATAAATATGAAGTAAAAGCTAAATTAGCCTCATACATAGAAATCAAAGCCGAATACTATTCTAATGAATACTATACCAAAGCCGATGAATATCTTATTTACAGATTCTATTTAGGAGAAAACAGCAAGAACTTCGATGTATTCCGCAATAGCCATTATAATATAACTGTTAAATTCATTGGTAATGGCTTAAGACTTGATAATTGGAAAATAGATAAAAGGGCTTTAAAAAAGACTAACTAATAAGATAATGTAGCCCTTTCAACTATTTGGCAAAATCAGCATAAGACTCTAACAAATAATAATTTATATATTTATACAAGTGCTGAAAACCTATCTGGTATACGTACTATTAGAGCCATATCAAACATTGCAGGCTTATTCCACGCATAAGGAGGACGCTGATAGGTCTGTATAAATCGGGCAATCTTGGTCCACCTATCCCAATCTCTAGCTTTTCTTGTACTTACAAGATTGATTGTTTTTGAACGCTTTTTTAGATGTCTCTCCCAACCTGCTGCCAATCTATCCTTATCATTAAATCTTTCTTTTATTCTGCTTAAATCAAAATATCCAAAATGAAATAGATAAAGATCTTTTGCTATATGAAAATTATGACCTTTTATTCTATGAAAGCCTGCACCCCAACGAAGAGGCTTTGCTAAAACTGATGGTTTGGTATAACGAGTCGATAGTCTTGCATAATGCCTTTGACTAAGAAAGCTTTTACTTTCATCTATATCACCTTCTTCATTAATATTTTGCCCGACATCAACACCTAGACCGGATATACTTGTTTTAATATCATACTGACTAAGAAAATCTGACAGACTCAATCCTAACTTAGGGTCTACTAGTAAAATTTCATCGGCATCTACACCTATTACCAAATCATATCTTTTTAACAGTTCTGCTGCTAAATCTGATAACTTATTCAATCTATCCTTTTCTGCTGCTACAACATTTCCTGGTATCTTATCACAAAGAGTTATATTAGCCTTAGGACACCAATCGGGCACTGCTTGGTCTTTACCATCAAGCAAAATATATAGATTCTCTTCACCTAGCTGCTTTCCATAATAAGCAGTCCACTTCCTTAGATAGAACTCATCATTCCTAACCATTGTGATAGCACAAATCTTCTTCATATTAGAATATTAAGATATATAATTTACATACTTACTAATATAGCTATTTTTAGCGAAAAACCTAGGCTCAACCATAAAAAAGATACCGCTAACAAGTTGCAAACTAATTGATTCTATCTATAACTAGTAAAATATAACATTTATATATTTACTCAGCTTAAAATACAGCTAAACAGAACTTGATAACAAAGCAGTTAAGTAATAGCTATTATCTACTACAAATCATCTACTATTGCAGTAGATTTAGCATAAGCACTAGGTTTTGCCTCAAAAAAATCAGTTTTAATAAGATTTGCATTACTATATTGAGATACCCATTTCATGCTTACAGGCTCCTCCCTGTGATCATCAAATACAGGCTCAAGATTAATTTGCGTACAACGCAAATTAGCTAAATACATTATGTAATCAGTAATCATCTCTTCATTAAGTCCCTCTATCTCATTACCTATCACATATTTACCCCACTCTATTTCTTGCATTGCCCCCTCTCTTATCATATCACGATAAAGTTCCTTATTCTCTTTGGTAAACAAATGAGCTTCTTCTTTCTGTAACTCTACTATCATACTTCTAAAAAGCCACAGATGCGTATTTTCATCTCTATTTATATAGCGAATTTCCTGTACAGAACCAGGCATTTTGCCTATTCTACCAAGATTATAAAAAAACATAAATCCAGAATAAAAGTAAACACCCTCTAATATATAATTAGCAACCATTGTTTTTAACAATTGCCCAGGTGTCTTATTCTCAATAAACTCATTATATATATCCCCAATAAACTTATTCCTCTTAAGCAGATGTGCATCTTCCCTCCATTGGTATAATATATCTGTCCTTTCTTCGGGAGAGCATATAGTATCCAACATATAACTATATGACTGAGAATGTATTGCTTCCTGATAAGACTGAATAGTAAGACAAAGATTTACTTCATTTGCTGTAACATACTCACCCACGTAAGGAAGATTAGCAGTCTGTATACTATCTAAGAATATCAAAAAAGAAATAATCTTATCATAAGCATTTTTTTCTGCAAAAGACAACTCTCTATAATCCTTGACATCTTGGCTCATATTAATCTCTTCAGGTATCCAGAAATTATTCATAGCCTGCCTATACCAGTCAGATGCCCAAGAATACTTCATATTATTGAAGTCATTAAGATTGGTAGTATTACCATTAATTAGTCTACGTTTTTCTACCTCAATATCGCCTTTTTCATTAAATAAGGCCTTTCTTTTTAATTCACTCATAATTGTTATGCTGAACAAGTTTCACATTCCTCTACTTCCAAAGACTTACTTCTCATATAATACAGAGTTTTAACTCCTTTTTCCCAAGCTCTGATATATAAATCCAATATTGACTTAAATGAATGAGTATGGTCCACATATAAATTCACTGACTGAGATTGATCTATATGTTTTTGACGAATTGCTGCTGCATCAATTAACCATTTTTGATCCATATCATAAGAAGTCTTATATATCCAATAAGTACTATCATTCAAATCAGGAGCGACCCTAGGAACTATACTACCCTTTTTCTCCTCTAAAAAGAATTTCTGAATTACGGGATCTGTACCAGCTGTTGTTCCTGCAATTATAGACGTAGAACTAGTTGGAGCAATAGCAAGTAGATAGCCATTCCTAAGCCCATTAGTAGCTACTTTCTTAGCCAAATCTTGCCAAGAATCTGACACATACTCTCTTATATTAAAATACTCCCCTGTATGCCAGTCACTACCTTCAAAACACTCATAAGCACCTTTTTCTTTGGCTAAATCCATAGAGGCCTCTATCGCAAAATAATTTATCTGCTCAAAGAGCTTATCCATAAACTCTAAATGCTTATCACTCTCCCATCTTAAATTCTTTTTTGCTAATAAATGATGATAACCACTAGCCCCTAATCCTATAGGACGCATACGTTTATTGGTAATTCTAGCATATGGAATAGGATAGAAATTAAGCTCTATAACATTATCCAAAGCCCTAACAACAGTGGATATAACCTCTTTTAACTCATCATTATTTGTAACCTCTATATTACCAAGCACCAAAGAAGCCAAATTACATACAACAAACTCACCAGGTATAGTCTCATTTACGACTATCTGATTTCCTGACTCATCCTTTATAAATATATCTTTAGTTTTAATCTCTCTTTGATTTTGAGCTATCTCTGTACATAGATTTGAACAATATATCATGCCCCTATTCTTATTAGGATTAGTTCTATTTACAGTATCTCTATTAAATAAGAATGGTGTACCCGTCTCTATTGCAGATTTTATTATTAACCTTACTAAATCTTTTACCTTAAGTGTCCTTTTAGATATATTCTTATTATTTACACACTCATAATATCTCTTTTCCCATTCTTCACCCCAATAATCTTCAAGGCAATATCCCATATTAGTCTCAATCTCATGAGGGCACATCATATGCCAATCAGCCTCTCTATTTTCCTTAGCTAATTTCCAAAACAAATCAGGGAAACATACACCCGGAAAGACATCATGGGCTTTCATTCTGTCGTCGCCATTATTTGTACGCAACTGTAAAAACTCTGGCATATCCTTGTGCCACACGTCTAAATATATGGCAACTGAACCCTGCCTTACACCTAACTGATCTACTGCTACTGCTGTATCATTACATAACTTAATCCACTTGATAACACCACCAGCAACTCCCTTAAATCCACGTATATCACTACCAACAGCCCTAACCTTTCCCATATATATACCCATACCTCCTCCAAATTTTGACACCTGTGCAAAATTATCAATAGTACGATATATTCCTATCAGATTATCTGGCATTACATCTTCAAAACAGCTTGACAATTGGCTTAATGGCTTCCTTGCATTACTCATTGTAGGAGTTGCCATTGTAACTTTTAACGTTGATAAAATATCATATATCTTCTTAGCCCAATATAACTTATTATCAGCCTCTGGTATCGCTAAGTGCATAGCAATCCCCATAAACATTTCTTGAGGACGCTCCAATACTATATGAGAATGATCCCTTATTAAATACCTTTTAATTAAAAGATGTAAACTTGAATAAGTTAATAAATCATTTCTTGAAAAATCTAGATATGCTTCCAGTTCATCAATCTCTTCCCTTGTATAGTTTTCCAGCATATAAGCTCCATACAATCCCTTTGAAGTCAATAGTACCAACTTGTCATATAGGCTGGATATGTTTAAAGAGAGTTCTTGACTTTTAATAGTCTTTTCTAATTTCAACATCAAAAGTCGAGATGCAATAAATTCCCAATTTGGTGCCTCTTTTGTAACTAATTCTACTGCAGCCTTAATGAGAGTATCAAGCACATTTACACCTTCCTTATAATAAGATAAGAACTTGCTAAGCAAAAGATTAAGATCATATACACTATTCACATAAGATTTCTGAACATCCTGCAACAAATGCAAAACATCTGACTCCACAAAATGTTGCTTGAATTTATCAATAAGTTCCCTACTCTCACGCCTCTTTTCTCTATATAAGATATAAGCTTTTGCAACCTTATTGTATCCCAATGTCATCAACTGGTCTTCCACCATATCTTGAACATCTTCAACACTAACACTCTGTCTATCAGCAATCTTTAAATTAATATTTCTCTCTAATTTATTAAGATCATCAACACTTATATGAGCATCACAAGCGGTAAATGCCTTTTCTACTGCAACTCTTATTTTTTCAAAATTAAATATTTCTTTCCTTTGATCTCTCTTTATAATTTCCATGTTTGACAACAGTTTAGAATTTAGAAAAAGTTTACGAAGTTAGCGTTTATAAGCTCTAATATCGGCTATCATTATGATAAGTTTTTAACAAGTTTTCCACTATAACAAAGTAAACTTTTAAGAGAAAATGCAAACTACTGATTTGCATTAAAATGCACATATTTTCGTCTTAAAACTGAATCTGAATCCACATATATAATAAAAGGCAACTGAGATATATCAAAGTTATTTAAGAGTTCTTCAAAAAGTTTTGGCTTATGCTCATTAATACAGTCCAACTCTACAAAGTAAAAACTCTTATCCTTATATAATTCATTATTAAGCAATAAGTTATCTATCACTTTCAACTCCTCTGCACAAGTAGAACAACTCTTTGAATAAAATATGATATAGCCTTCCTTTATATTAGAAAGATCTATATCTACTGACTTTACAGCAGTAGTATTCTTTTGCACTACATTAAGAAACATTTTTGGTAATCTGGAATTTAAAGGAAGAGCATTATTTCTATCGTGAATAAAAGATGCAAGGCTTAAAACTTGTAAAGAATCCAATTCACTGTTCCATAGATAGGAACGATTTAATATCAAGCTATCCACAAGGTAGCTTAATGCCAATCTAGACGACTCGGTATTCTTTTTATTAAGATAATACAAACAATCCCCCATCAGATGCTTATATGAAATATCAAATGATTTGTTTTTATACTGCCTTGATATAGATTGCAATATATCAGACTCAAAAGAATTCACATTATGTTTAAAACATTTCTCCAAAAGAACTTGAGACTCATCTGAACCATAAAAATAGTTTGGAAGATATTTATCAAGCATAAGTCTTAAATTATTTGGACTTAACTGTCTAGCCAATATCTTACCATAATTATCAACAAAGATTAATACTGGTTTTTTTATTAATCCATATAACTTTTTCAAATCACTTTCCTTATCAGGCTGCCAAAGATTAAAAACCCTCACTCCCCTCCAAGCATAATCAAAATTATCTTTCAAATAATCTTCCCACTGCTGTTTATTAACACCTGTATATATATTATATATATCTATATCAGGCATATACTCATATAAAATATCTTGCATTTGCATACTTTGTTCTACACAAGTAGAACAGTCTGGCGAATAAAAAAAGTATAGAGAATAACGATTATTATTTAAAGGTATTGTAAAATCTTCCCCATTAATATCTTTGAGTATTATCTGAGGTAACTTTTCTCCTACTAATGTATGCCTATTAAAATCCACATAAACCTGTGCCTGTATTGCCTGTATAACAGAGGGAAAATTAATCTGCTTTGTTACAAAATATTTATCATATAAATGCACTAAAACATTAGCTGATGCAAATAATTGATTACGATAATAATAATCAAAGATTTCTAAGACCTTATCAGGCTTTTTCTCCTTTGAACTATGCTCAATCAAACTATCTATCAAACTAAGCTCCTTATTAATAGACTCAATATCCACAGAGTTCTTGGATATATTTAATAATAAGCTATCTAACTGCCCTGCATTTACACACAAGGAAGATAAGAAAAAGCAAAATACATATATAATAGTTAATCTCAGCTTATACATTAAAATATTTTTGGCAAGTTCACTCCTAATGGCATAAATAAACTGGTATCTCCTCTATGCTTTAATATATCCCTTACAGCAGAAGACGATATATGGGCAAACTCCTGGGCAGTCGGTATTATTATTGTATCAATCTCAGGATTTAAACGCCTATTCATATCTGCTATTGTACGTTCTGTCTCGAAATCAATCATATTTCTAACACCACGTACTATATGTTTAATACCTAAGGAATTACACGTATCTATTGTAAGATTTTCGTATTTCATTATACTTACACCTGATAAAGAGCGTGTTGCCTGAGCTATTATATCCAACCTCTGCTCCATTGTAAAACAACCTCTTTTGTCTTGATTAATACCTACTGCTACGACAACTTCATCAAACATTGTCAGTGCCCTCTTTAAAATATTTAGATGTCCCATTGTAAAAGGATCGAATGATCCGGGGAAAATGGCTTTTCTTGTATTTCTTTCACTCATATCTTTATATTTAAATCAAAGGTAGTAAATCTAAATAAGAATATTGATAAATATTAGATAAAAGAAGATTTCATTCTGTATATTTGCCATAGTGAGTCAATTTTATAGATAATACTAAACATTAATATATAATACAATGAAAAAAATTATTGCATGTGCAGGAGTTATTGCTATGATGAGCTTAACTTCTTGTCAAGAAAAAAACACAGAGGATATGCAAACACATGGCATACAACTAGACTGTATGGACTTAAGTGTTAGTCCAAAAGAAAACTTCTTCAAATTTGTTAATGGAAAATGGTTAGAGAACAACACAATTCCTGAGGATAGAGGCACATGGGGTAGTTTCGATGAACTACGTAAAAAAAATGACATAGCGACTCTCAAAGTCTTAAAAGACGCTATGGCAAGTGGAAAATACACAGAGGGCAGTGATGAATATAAGGCAATGACTTTTTTTAACACTGCTATGGACACAAATTCAATAGACAAAGTAGGTGCAAGTCTATTAGCACCATATTTAGAAGAAATAGATAAAATCAGAAGTATTCAAGACTTACAAAGAGTTATGGCAGATATTCTACCATATGACATAAAAGCCTTTTTTGGATATTCTGTATCTGCAGGTCTAACAAACAGCGAAGTTAATGAAGCTTATCTTGAGTCTTCCAATCTAGGACTTCCTGATCGCAGCTACTATTTGGATAAAGACTCTGATACTCAAGCTAAACGAGAAGCTTATGTAAAACACATAACAAGAATGTTTCAGTTACTTGGTATACAAGATGCTGAAAGAACAGCGGAATCAATCATGAAGCTTGAAACACGTTTAGCATCTGCAATGCTAAGCAAAGAAGAAGCAAGGGACATGAACAAGCTGAATAATCCTATGACAATCAAAGAATTAGAAAAGCTCACACCTAGTATAAACTGGAAAGCATATTTTAATGATATTCATTCAGGCGACTTTAAAAGCATCATTGTAACTCAACCTAAATATATGAAAGAGTTGCAAAAAGTACTAAACAGCACGCCTATTGAATCTTTAAAAGCTCTACTTAAATGGAACTTTATTAATGCTTACGCTAGCTCATTAGATAGCAGACTGGAAAAAGCTGATTTCGATTTCTACACCAAGACTCTAAACGGAGTAAGCAAGATGCGTAATAGAGAAGAACGTGTACTTTCTCTAACAAATGATTTACTTGGTGATGCAGTAGGTAAATTATACGTAGCAGAAGTATTCCCGGAAGAAGCTAAGATAAAGGCAAAAGAGATGGTAGATAATATAATGAAAGCCTTTAGTAAGCGTATAAAAAATCTAAGTTGGATGTCTGAAAAGACAAAGGAAATGGCTCAAAAGAAGCTTGACAAGATGATGGTTCAAATTGGCTACCCTGATACATGGAAAGACTATTCTAAGCTAGAAATACGTAGTTTTGCAAATGGTGGCTCCTTATTTCAAAACTTGCTTAATATAAGTAAATGGAATTTTGAAGAAAATATAGCAAAACTAGGAAAGGAGGTCGATAGAACAGAATGGGAAATGGCACCTCAAACTGTTAATGCTTATTTCCACCCATCTTACAACAAAATAGTCTTCCCTGCAGCCATACTACAAGTACCATTTTACGATTACAAAGCAGATGATGCTGTAAACTACGGAGGCATAGGTGCTGTTATAGGACACGAGATATCACACTGTTTTGATGATGCTGGTGCGAGATTTGATGAAAACGGCAACCTAAAAGATTGGTGGAGCAAAGACGATAAACAAAAATTCTCTAGCTTAGGAGATAAACTTGTAGCTCAATTTGATGCTGTTCAAGTCTTTGACGATGTTCACCTAAATGGACGCTATACCTTAGGTGAGAACATTGGTGACTTAGGAGGTGTAAATGCTGCTTTTGAAGGCTTACAGATGTATCTTAATGAAAAAGGAAGACCTGATAATATTGATGGTTTTAGCCCAGAACAACGCTTCTTTATATCTTGGACAACAGTATGGCGTACTATGATGAGAGATGATGCTATGCGTAATAAGATAAAAACTGATCCACACTCACCAGGTATGTATCGTGCAACAATGCCAATTCAAAATATGGATGAATTTCACAAGGCTTTCAACATAAAAGAAGGTGATAAAATGTATCTAAGTCCAGAAAAAAGAGTTAAGATCTGGTAAAAACAATATTCTTATTATAATATTAAAGAGGCAAGTATTAATGTATTAAACTTGCCTCTTATTTTTCTTTGCATTCTGAAAATCAATGCAATATAATTCTTATTTTCGAAACTGTTTCATATTCCTAAATTAGAATAGTTAAATATACATAATTAATTACAAGATAGCTGCTATAATTTTTCAGGAACTAAAAATGAATATGTATAATATTCTATCCCACCCATCTTATATTTATAACTTTCATTACCCCTTGTAAGGTCTATACAATTAATATGTGTTTTATCTAATAAATTTCTTAGAGTTTCTATAATTAGCACTATACCCGGAGAATAAAAACTCATTTCGTCATTTATAGCTAATCTTGGGAACAAAATTGATCTCTTTGATTTATGCTCAAATCCCATCATTACTCCAGCTATAGTATCATCAATCTTAAGAACAGATATAAATCCATTTTTATTATGTTTCAAACTTATTGTATCATGCTTAATATAGAAGTAGAAAAAATATGTATATAATTCTGACAGCTTACTATTATTATATTTAGTTATTTGTCTCTTGATATATGTTCTCAAGGCATCATTAACGATATTTCTTTTTGCATCCTTTACTGGATATAACAATTCAATACTTATTTTCTTACCATCTCTATTCAGTCTATTATATGCAGTCCTTATATTTTGTTTCATACTCTTTGATAAAGAGTTTATGTAGGTCTCAATATCATCTTGAGGAGGTATTCTCACATAGGTATATGGAGTATAACTAATATTAGGCAGTAATTCTTTAAAAGCCTTTATAGTTAAAGAATCTTCCCTTAAACGCCTAATCACAAAATGCCCTTTATACTTATTTCTAAAAGCTTTAATACAACTTTTCATCTCGTCAAGAGTTAATTTAGACGAATATATAAAATCAGTTATATCACAAGCTTGAATATCACCAAATAAATAAAATTGCTTGTCTACTTGAGGTTTTAACCTCTTCATTAAAGGTATGATTAATATAGGCTGCTTTGTATCTTGATTATAAATAACTACAAAATATGGCACATAGCCTTTGCGTATAATAGCTGTCTTAAATATATTTTTCGCGTAATCAAAATCTTGGAATGGAGTAAGCTCCTCATTGTTCGAATATAATTCTTTCCATATAGACTTAATAGAAAATATATTATAGTATTCTTTTATTTGTAAATTCATAATGCTAATTACTTCCAATAAAATTTCATCCCACTTCTTTTATAAACTTCATCAATTTTATCCTTAGCAGGTAATTCCATATAATCACCATATAGTTGTTTTAATATACTATCATATGCCTCAAATACCATAAACTCAGTATCCTCAAACTGAAGCCTCACATAATTAGTAAGATCATTTTTGTAAAAATATCCATTTGCATCATCTAATACACACATCTGAGAAACATAATTAGAATTATGATTAGAATCATTTACAAAATCTATCACTTTCTGATGATAGTCTAAACATTTCTGTGGACTATTATTATGTAATAAATTAGGATGAACTTTCTTATAATATAGCTGTTTTAATCTCATTAATAAAGGAGTATCAGGCTGTATAAAAGCATGAACTTTACGTACTTTTAGACCAAATTCATATAAATGCTTTAGCAAGCCTAGAACTGTAACATATTCATCTTTATCATTAGGTGCATTATCTAATGGAAAAACATCTATCCAAAGCCCACTCTTTATATCCTTTCCAGATTGCCATGGATTAGTTAATCTAGAGAATGTTGTATTATTAACAAGTCTACCAAATAATATACAACAATTAGGATACCTTTCCCTATTAACAAAGAAATAATCTTCTGATTTATATAATCTTGAAAATTTATCATAATTATCTCTTGTCATAAATACGTCTACATCATCATCCCAAGGTATAAAGCCTTTATGGCGTACAGCACCTAGTAAAGTTCCATAAGCTAAGGAGTATTTAATATCATGTTTTGAGCAAAAAGAATCAAACTCCTTTAATAATTTTAAACTTTCCTTATGTATATCTTCTAATGTTAACTCTTTCATAATATATAAGTATTTTCCTTTTTTATATACGCCTCTTGAACCTTAACCATTGCTAAAGTTTCTTCTTTACTAAGCTTTAAATACCTTCTTTTATTTGAATAAATAGTTGAAATAAAGTCTTTAATCTCATATCTTAAGCCCTCTCCTTCAAAAGGATAAAAATATTTCTTATTCTTATTAATATCTTCAAATCTAATTTCAAAAAAGTCTGTTTTCCACCAAGGTGCAGGGACATAAACATAAGCCCTAGTACCCGAAATCACCATATTCCCTTCTGATTTAACCCCTAAACCTACTTGAAATGAAGCTATTGACCTCTCATATTTTATAACCCCTTTGGTATAGATGTCTACATCATTCTTCATCTTAGAATAGAAATTAATATTCTCGTAATTTAGCCCCATTAGCTTAAATATAGGAAGAAGAGGGAAAAAAGAATTCTCAATCATACTTCCACCAAATAACTTACTATTCAGTTTATCGGATTTTTCATCTGTAAGAGTTGTAATTGAGGCATTAACATCAACAATTTCACCTATTACACCGGACTTTAATAGAGAAATTAAATGCAAAAAAGAAGGACAATAGGCAGTCTTATGTGCTACCATTAAATTCAAATTATTAAGTTTTGCAAGTGCATATAACTCCTCTGCTTGCTCTAGACTAGACACAAAGGGGGTCTCGCATAAGACATGTTTTAAAGATTCTAAAGCTCTTTTTGCATAATAATAATGAGTATAATGAGGAGAAGCGATATACACTGCATCACACTTTGTTAAGAACTCATCTAAATCCTTAGCATACTCTTTTATATTCAGTTTTTCACAAAAATCCTTAGCTAAGCTAATAGAAGTATTATAAACAATGGATATGGTATTTCCTGAGACATATTGAGCTTCTTGAACAAATCTATATGCTATACTACCAGTACCTATTACCCCTATCCTTAAATTTAACTTATCTTCTCTTAATTTAGTACTTGAAATACCTTCTGTTCTTGGCAAATACCTTACCTGACAATATTCGTTAAGATAATCAAATTTACCTTCCCAATCTGAACCTATAGCAAAAATATCAACCTCATAATTCTGAATATCATCTATTTTTTGACCTTGATATTCCTCTACGATAATCTTATCAGCAAAGCCTGTTCTTTTTACAGCTTCTATTCTATCCATTAGATTATCAATAGTGTTCATTTTGCCCCTTTCCAGGTCAAAATGATCACTTGTAACCCCTACTATTAGATAGTCCCCTAACTCTTTAGCTCTTTTTAATATGTTAATATGACCTTGATGTAATAAATCAAATGTTCCATATGTAATTACTTTAGTCATTGATTTACTATTTTATATATTTGTTCTGCTAATAATAGTAAGTCCTCTTCGCTTTGCAGTCCCATATGCGATACCCTATAAAAGCCAGGTCTAGTTCCAGGCATAATATAAGTTGAATGTAAATCTATCATTTTCTTAAATAGATAATTCTCAGACTTTTCATTAATTTGGAAACCTGTTATTGCGGAAGATGGAGTTTCTGCCTCTGGATACCAACCATACTTTGCAATTGCGTCCCTAAATATTTTAGAATTATTGCGTACCTGCTCTATATTTTTAAATATTCCATCTTTCTCTAGTTGCTTTAATCTTTTATGCAGTTGTATAAAGATTGTTGTAGCAGGACTAAATGGAGTTTGCCCTCTCTCAAGATTTTTAAGATTATTATCAAAATCCCAATAATAGCCACTATGATTAAATTTATACTGTTTGAGCTTATCACTTAAGAAAACAATAGATAAACCCGGAGGTATATTCAAACCCTTCTGCGTACTTGTTATGCAGATATCTATACCAAGAGCATCCATATCAATCTCTTCTGCAAGAAAAGAGCTTATAACATCAACCACCATAGAGACATGATGAGTCTTACATATTCTTGAGATTTCTTTAAGATCAAACAGCTGCCCTGTTGAAGTTTCATGGTGTTGACACAAAAGGACTGACACCTTTTCTCTAACTATAGTCTCTTCTAATGCCTTATAGTCAATATCACAAGCAAATGGCACCTTAAATTGAACACTACTAACATTATAATAATCACATAGTTCCAACCATCTATGGCCAAATGAACCTCCATCAACAACTAAGGCCTTATCAAAAGTTGTAACATAATTTTCTACAACAGCAGACATAGCACCTGTTCCTGATCCCGTATAAATAATAGTCCTACCATTAGGACAATTGATTAAATCTAATAATATCTTTTCTGACTCTTTATTCATTTCTGAAAATTGAGCTGTTCGCATATATGGAATTGGCTCAGATCCTATCTTCTCAATATCAGCATCAATATTGCCAGGAAAAACGTATGACTTCATATTTTAAGTTATTATCGTGCAAAAGTACTAAAAAAAAATTATCTTTGCGTAAAACTAATATATCATTTTTATGCAACAATTAGATATAGAAGAAATCCATATATTACTCCTTGATATTTTACTAGATGTTGATCAATTCTGCAGACATAATAATCTAAGATACTCTCTTGCTTATGGGACTTTACTAGGTGCTGTACGCCATAAAGGCTTTATACCTTGGGATGATGATGTTGACATATTAATGCCACGCCCAGATTTTGAGAAATTTATTCAACTATACAATAATTCTGGCAGCAAATATGAGTGCCTATATAATAGCTCTACAGAAGAATCACACTTCATCAGTTATTATGCTAAGGTACACAATCCTCATACCATATCAATAGAAAAGCATAGAGAACACACTAAATTTGGGGTTAATATAGACATATTCCCTGTCGACGGAAAACCGGATTCAGAAGAAGAGCAGATAGCACACGAGAGAATTGTAAGACGATATTCTCATAGATTATATCTGAATCAAAGGCCGTGGTTGTCCTCTAGATTACATCATGAACCATTAATTGCTAAAATTCAAGCTCACTCTAAGAGTTTAGAATACTGGTTTAAAAAAACTATATCTAGTATGAAAGAGTATGATTTCGAAAAATCAAAATTTTGTGGTTCAATTTCAGCTTATAAACTTATTGATATATTCCCAAGAGATTTATTTGAAAATTATACTGAAATCACTTTTGAAGGACATAATTTTAAGTGTTTTGCTGACACAGATACTTTTCTTAAGCAACAATATGGGGATTATATGACAATTCCAAAGGAGAAGGATAGGATTACGCATAAACTACAAGTCTACTATAAATAGATCTTTATCAAAAAATAATTATAGATATAAGTTCATATATAATAGATTTTTAAAATACTATAATAAAATAATAGGTTGACAAATTGTCAACCTATTATTTATTCTCATTATGTAATATAACTAAAGATCGCTACCATCATCGTAATCTCCCAAATTATCATCTGGAAGTTCTGATGAAGAATCTGAAGCAGCTGCTGCATCATCTGAACTATCATCTCCTTCAAGCCAACGCTCTAAATCCTCAACATCATCAATCTTTAACTTAATTTTAATTAAGTAGATTGCATCTGGAATCTCTAGCGTTACAGCATAAAAACATGTACCATCAGGTTTATCATACCTATCAATATCAGGTAGATAATCACTATATCCTCTAGGATATTTCTCTGCAAATGCCTCTGCCAACTCCTTAGGCATATTCTCATAACTTACTACTGCTCTCTTTTTCTGATTAGATGTCATAAAGAACCTTTATTATATTGTTTAGACTGCAATATTAATGCAAATTTCTGAAAAAAATAGTATTAATTAATTTTTTTTCAAAAAACTTTAATTTTAACACCACTTAGCTATATAATAGCAGCTTATTACATCCTTTCAGGTAGCTCTATACCTAAAATACCCATAGCTTTTCTTAATACAGACGCTAAATTGTCTATCAATAAGAGTCTAAAAGCTAATACTTCTTTATTCTCTTCCTTAAGTATAGCAGTATCATGATAATACTGATTAAACTCCTTAGCCAAATCATAAGCATAATTTGCAATTATGGCAGGAGACAAGTTATTGGCAGCCTCTACAAGTTTATCCTCATAAGTACTCAACAACTTGATTAATCTAGTCTCTTTTACAGAAGCCTCTATATTTTCAGACATAGTATCTGCTGAATATGATATATTCTGCTGCTCTGCCTTTCTTAAAATAGAACAGATACGGGCATGAGTATATTGTATAAATGGTCCTGTATTACCATTGAAGTCAATAGACTCTTGAGGATTAAATAACATTGTCTTCTTAGGATCTACCTTAATTATAAAGTATTTCAAAGCTCCTAGACCTATCATATTATATAATCTTTCCCTTTCTTGCTCATCAATATCTGCCAACTTACCTGCCTCTATCGTCTTATTCTTGGCCTCTTGATACATCTTTTCTATCAAATCATCAGCATCTACAACAGTACCCTCTCTTGATTTCATCTTACC
Organism: Candidatus Cryptobacteroides sp.; assembly: GCA_029257745.1. GTDB lineage: Bacteria > Bacteroidota > Bacteroidia > Bacteroidales > UBA932 > Cryptobacteroides. The sequence goes on from JARIAS010000055.1 coordinate 20,700, forward strand.
CTCAGGAAGTTCTACCATTCCATAAGATAGGTGATAAATACTATCAGCCCAATCAAAACCCAATTTCTTTAATACTAATTTGAGGACCTGAAAGTGGTAATCTTGCTCATTACCAACGACATAGACATGCTCATCTAAGTGATTTTCAGAAAAACGTCTCTCAGCTGTACCCAAATCTTGAGTCATATATACAGAAGTACCGTCAGAACGCAATAATAACTTTCTATCAAGGCCATCGGCAGTAAGATCACACCATACAGAGCCATCTTCATCTCTAACAAAGACATTCTTACGCAAGCCCTCCAATACTAGTTCTTTGCCAAGCAAATAGGTCTGAGACTCATAGTAGACTTTATCAAAACTTATACCCATAGTCTGGTAAGTCTCTTCAAAGCCATCTAAGACCCATTTATTCATCATTTGCCATAAGGCCCTGACATCGGCATCATTTTGTTCCCATTTAAGCAACATATCCTGTGCTTCTTTTAGGCAAGGAGCATTTTTCTTCGCCTCCTCCTTAGGCATACCTGATGCAACAAGCTCTTCTATCTGCTCTTGCAGAATATTATTAAACTCTACATAACAATCCCCTACAAAATGGTCACCCTTTTTGCCACTAGTCTGAGGTGTAGCATTATTTCCACGTTTTTGCCAAGCCAACATCGACTTACAAATATGAACTCCCCTATCATTGACTAGAGTAACCTTTGTAACATTATGACCATTTGCTTGTAAAAGACGTGAAACAGAATCTCCTAATAAGTTATTCCTTATATGTCCTAAATGCAAGGGCTTATTTGTATTGGGAGAAGAAAATTCCACCATAATATTTTTACCACTAGGCTTCAACTGCCCAAAGCTATCGTTTTTAGCAAATGATAAAAACTCATTATTCCAATATGATGAAGAAAAAGACAGATTTAAAAAACCTTTAACAGTATTATAATCAGCTATCTCTTCCACGTTTGCCTTTAACCACTCACCTATTGCATTAGCTGTATTTTCAGGAGAGCTATGAGATATTTTCAACAAGGGAAAAGTCACCAAGGTATAATCTCCTGCAAATTCCTTTCTAGTCTGTTGTACCTGCAAATCTTCAGGTTTAACACTTGTAGCATATAATGCCTGTATGGCATCTACTGCCTTATTTTGTATAAATAATTCTGCCTTCATTAACCTAAGTAACTCTTTAATAAACGACTTCTACTAGCACTCTTCAATCTTCTGATTGCCTTTTCTTTGATTTGCCTAACCCTTTCACGAGTAAGGCCAAAACGCTCTCCTATCTCTTCTAGAGTCATTTCTTGACAACCTATACCAAAAAATGACTTTATAATCTCACTTTCTCTACTTGATAATGTAGATAAAGCTCTTTCTATCTCTGTATTTAAGGACTCATTAACCAAACCTCTATCAGCACATGGAGAGTCATCATTTGGCAACACATCCAATAAACTATTATCCTCACCTTCGACAAATGGAGCATCTACTGATACATGTCTACCTGACACTCTAAGAGTATCAGCAACCTTATCACGAGGTACATCAAGTAAATCTGAAAGTTCCTCACTTGAAGGCTGCCTTTCATTTTCCTGCTCAAATTTTGATAAAGCTTTATTTATTTTATTTAACGAACCTACCTGATTTAATGGTAGTCTTACTATCCTTGACTGCTCTGCCAAAGCTTGAAGTATAGATTGACGTATCCACCATACAGCATATGAAATAAACTTAAATCCCCTTGTCTCATCAAACTTCTCTGCAGCCTTAATCAAGCCCAAATTACCTTCATTAATAAGGTCTGGAAGACTAAGTCCCTGATTTTGATACTGCTTAGCTACTGACACAACGAAACGCAAATTTGCCCTCGTTAATTTTTCTAAAGCTCTTTGGTCACCCTTTCTTATCCTCTGAGCTAACTCTACTTCCTCATCAGGAGTTACAAGTTCCTCCCTACCTATCTCTTGCAAATATTTATCAAGAGAAGCACTTTCGCGATTTGTAATGGATTTAGTAATTTTTAACTGTCTCATAAAATATTCCTCATTATTTATTTAGCCTAAGCACAAAGCAAGACCAAATATATATACGGATAAAATATTATTTTGTTTCAATAAATATACTTTGTTTAAATAAAAGCCTATCTACTTAATTGTATTAATATAATTTAAAATAGTGCTACGCTAAAAGCTCTTACATCGTTATACGGCAAAAAGATAAAAGAAGCATTTTACTAAAAATCAGCTATACGTGATACTGGTGCTACATCTAGAGCTGTTTTTTCACCATTCTTATATCTAAAATATCCTGCTATTGCTATCATAGCTGCATTATCTGTTGTAAACTTAAATTCTGGTAAATAGGTATTCCAACCTCTCTTTTTACCTTCATCAGTAATTCTCTGACGCAACTCACTATTAGCAGAGACTCCTCCACCAATAGTTATCTCCTTAATACCTGTATCTTTACTTACCTTAACAAGCTTATCCATCAATATATCAACCAAAGTCCTTTGGAAACTTGCACAAATATCCTCTTTATTTTCCTCCATAAAATTAGGATTTATCTTCATTTGATCCCTGACAAAATAAAGCAAAGAGGTCTTCACACCACTGAAACTATAATCGTAAGCCGCAATTTTCGGCTTTGCAAAGCTAAATTTATGAGGATTACCATTTTTTGCTAATTTATCAATAATTGGACCACCTGGATAACCCAAGCCAAGCATCTTAGAACATTTATCAAAAGCCTCCCCTACTGCATCATCTATCGTCTGACCTAATATTTCATACTTTGTAGGACTATCAACCCTAACTATCTGAGAATTACCACCTGAGACCAATAGACAAAGATAAGGGAACTTAGGACTATTATCCTCTTTATCATATTGCTGTATAAAATTGGCCAATAAATGACCCTGCAAATGATTAACCATAATAATCGGTTTATTAATAGATAAGGACAGGGCCTTTGCGAATGAAGTCCCTACTATCAAAGA
>JARIAS010000011.1 GCA_029257745.1 Candidatus Cryptobacteroides sp.
GTATGAGAATTCCAGATATAGACTAGCAAGTAGAGTATTGTCTTTTTTGAAAGAAATTCTTACTCTTCTATTTATATCTTTTGTCTTATCGCTAATCTTATAATGTAGCTGAATAAAGTCTTCTGAATTAAAATGATCTATGCTGTAGTCATATATTTTCTGCTTCTCAGTGATTTTACATTGTCCTCCTACACATATTTGTGAGATAAAACCATTAGTAGGATTGTCATCTGTTAATTCTTCTACCTCTACTATATATCCATTACCTAGTACTTGTTCAGCATTTAGAATATTTATAATAGGTGTGCTAAGCTCTATGCTGTTATCAAAATCTTCAGTATGTGTGATAGTTATGCTTCCTGCATTTTCAATAGTACTAACTTCTTCATTTTCAGTATAGCTAAATTGTATACTATTTGAAGAAGCTTGATTTTCAGTAACATTCTCGTTATTGCTACTTGCATCTGTATTCTCTGATAACTTATGATTTTCATCAAGATTCTCAATAACAGTAGCTGCAACTTCATTGTCATCCTTGTTATAAAGGTATGCTATTATCTTAGCATTTTTAAGATCTTGTACGTATTCGCTGATATTAATAGCCTCACTTGTATATCCAGATTTGTAGTTATAATCTGTGTCTACAAGTATTTTTCTAAGCACATTATGATGATGATAGTCATTTATCTTGCCTTTTGGTGTAAATTGTTCTGCAACAATATCTTCTACAAGATATACCCTTATGCCCATATTGTTAACGTTAGCATCAGGCTGATTGAGCATCTTGCTTGATAAATTGAATTTTAGAGCCTTAGCATCCTTATTGGCTATCTTTAAGCTAAGTTCATATTCCTTTCTTTTATTGACAGCTTTAGTAATCATATACTCCCATTCGCTGCGGTTGTCGCTATATAGCTCAGAATTTTGTGTTTTTTTTCTATTGATAACTATACCCGGTATTGATCTTGGGATATTTAAAGATGTCGCAATTTGTTCTGCATCACTTGATTCTAAGGCTTTTAAAGTTAAGCCACTATGTTTTGAGTGAAGTTCAACTATAATTATGTTTTCAGGATATTTTTTTGAAATTTGAGCAAGTTTATCTGCCGCTCGTGGACAGTTTACACATTTTTGTCCAGTAAATTCTTCTACTAAAACAACGCTTCTATCCTTAGGTGATATATCTTCTGGAGTATAAGGTTCTAGTCTGTCCTCTTGAGGAGTACATGCAAAAACACTTATTAGAAGAGTAATTAAATATAATAATTTTGTCTTCATATCGTAAATATATTTTTATCTTAATTGTTTACTAAAAAATAAAATTGTATGAGAGGAATAATCCTTTTGTTTCAGGCATATATCTGCATACACCTCCAGAACAATTCCAGCCTTCACGTGTTCTTCCATACGAAAGTTGTAAGTGGTGTGATGATATTATACCTGTAATTGAGTACATATAGTAATATTCTTTGCTTAATCCTATATTAAATTGTTGACTTGCTGATAAGATACAATACTTATATAAAGAAAGTTCGCCTAGTGCAAAAATCCAGTCTCCTTCTGCATCTGGACTAAGTAGATATTGAAATTCTGTTCTAAGAGAAAAATTGTTATTTAAGCGGTGCTTTCCCTCATATACAAATATATTGCTACGTATGTATTTATCTTCATATTCTTTGTGTCCTTCAATAATCTCTTGATTATATTGTTGATAGATATAGTTTAAAGTGAAGCTGTATTTTTTGTTGATTTTCTTACTAAATTCAAGGTTTATATCTTGAAAAAACAGCTCGTTAAGCCCTCCTCTGCTACTAATAGGACTGGCTCCTCTAATATTAGATATTGCGAACTTAACAGTGCTACCATATTTGCCGCCTAGAAAGCTCTTTTTAGCAAATTTATATCTTATCTCAGATTGTAAGGCTAGCTCGCCTTGTGGCTGAGTCGCATAAGGGTGTAGTGTGGCAAGACTATAACTGTGCTGTTGGGTAAAAGCTTGTAGAAAGTTGATACGCAAGTCATTATCTCTTGCAGAGCGTTTTGACCTGAAATCAAAATTATCAGATCTTCTTGCAGCAAATAATATGCTCAAGCCTTGTTTACTGTAACTTGCACTTAGCATAGCAGCAGAGCCATATTTTGCACTATAATCATTAGATATATTAGGATCTGAAAATTTATGAGCATATTCTGCTGATATGTCAAAGTCCTTGTATAAGAATCTGAGCCTTGAGGAAATAGCCATAACATTTTCATTTTGTCTTAGTTTATATGATTTATTATCTCTTTGCACTATAATAAAATCTTCTTTTTCGAATTTATTAACTGCAGATATACCTGAAATTAGTGTCCAGTTATATTTTTCACTTGTTTTCAGTAGACTATTAGAATTTAATTCTATGTCCGCACCATATAAGTATCCTCTATTCTGATTATATACCAATCTGTCAAAATGGTTTCTGGCCTGTCCTGCTAGTAGTTTAAGTGCTATTCCCTTTGGAGATTGATATTTTAGCTTTAATCCTCTAATAGAATTGTCTGTTCCAATGTTCCTATCTTCATAACTTCTTAATACAAGACCACTACCAAATTGCTCATAGAAATCTCCGATATCTAGTGTGAAAGACTTGTAATTGCTTCTAAGATATATATTTGCTATACCTCTTCCTCTGTGTGCTTCAAATCCAGGAATGGGTCGTGTCAGCCCCTCAAATCTTAGTCCTAGATTGAGGTATTTATTAAAAATACTGGCATCTATATAGTTGTTAGAGAAGAGTCTTTGCCCTGCAATATTTGCTTCTTGTGCATAATAGGTGTCGCTCTGTATACTTAGATTGCTACCTGGTAGATATTTAAGTATAGAAGAATACTTGTCCTGTAAATTTGTTTTATTACTTTGCGAAAAACTATTTACAGGAAGTAGAAGAAGTGGGAACAGAAAAAGTTTAAAGATTATTTTCATTGAATAGCCTTCTTAATTTCTTTATATATTTCATTTTCCCCACCATCAATATATCCAGTGTGGCTATAAGTGATTTTTCCCTTTGAATTAATCACAAATATAGATGGAAGCATATTTACATTCATTGCCCTCATGAAATCCTTGTTAGTATCAAGTAAGACCTCAAAAGTCCAGTCATTACTTTTTACTAAAGGTTTTACCTTGAATGAGTTAGCCGAGTCATCTGTGGATATAGCAATAAGTTTGACGCCTGTTTCTTCTTTCCAGTCATCATAGACATCATTGATAGCGTTTAGCTCTCTTAAACAAGGCTTGCACCATGTTGCAAAGAAACTGATGACAATAACTTTTTCTCCTTTAAATAATGTTGCAGTATCAAAACTTTTTCCATCAAGATTGTTTATTTTAATAGATGGGATTTGTGCATTTAAACTAAGTGTAGATAGAATTACTAATATACTTAGTGTAAGTAATTTTTTTATCATAAGATCTATATATGTGAAATAAAGTTCGCGAAGATAATAAATATAAGCTCTAGTTGTATATGTATAAGTCGGATTTTTAGTATTTTTTACCTCTAAAATGTAGTGTGGAAGGTGAGCCTTTATCAAATATACTATAACAAGATAGATTAATATCAAGGCACTTATCCTTGTCTATTGAGGCATAAAACCGTTGTATATAGAGATTTAAGGATAATATGCCTAGTTTAAATCTAAGGCAGCCCAATTTGTCACTTAGGGCAACTATGCTGTTGTCCTCTTTAATACTAATAGCTGTGTTTATGATTATAGTACCAGGCATTTTCCCAATAGGACCAATGGCGGCACTTAGCATATATTCATTGTTCTCCTTTGTTATCCTAAACTCAGCATTTTCTATATCTTTATAAGACTTATTTCCTCTGTGTATACCATCTATTTTCCCCCTATATTTATGAGTAAAAGATGGATTTTGAGCTGAAATACTGAAGCTTATAATAATAAAGATGAAACTAATTATTATGCCTTTTCTTTTTTCTAGCATTTAACCTTATTTTGAAACCTGTAAGTAATACAATGACTATTATTAAGCCACTTATGAATATATAAAATATCTGTATAGTTCCAAGAAATGAGAAAATCCTTCCAGTATGGCAGTCTAAGAAAAATTCCCACAAGGACATATCCAAATATTTAAACTCTTCTGGCATATGATCAAAATTCGAGCCATTCTCATATTCTACCACTTCTATCTTATTACCGATATTATTTATAATACCAGTTATTGCTTTTTTTCCAAATGGAGATGCAGTATTAGATATTACAAGTTTATCTGTAAAAAAGTCTTTGCATTCATTTTTAGTCCTATCCCAAGTATATAGACCAGAGAATGAGCCAATAAGCCATCTTCCTTCTTTGTCTCTTTGCCAAGCATTTATCCCCATTATACTAGTGGGTGGGTATTTGTTTAATTGTTTTGGAATAGAATGTAAATCTTTAAAAGAGTAGTATCCATTTTCTGTATATAATAGCCAGTCTTTTAGTTGATTATCATATTTAAAATTTCTTAGTAAACCATTCCAAGGATTTGTATTGTCCATTTTAGATAAAGGAATAGCTGGAACTCTTCCCCATATAATACTTAGTAATAAAGGAGGTCTTAGAAAGCAGCCAGATACGCAGACAATAAGCATTAGTATAAAAAATGTTTTAGATAGCTTATTGTGCAGCTTTACTGATTTTATCATTACCCCTGATAATAATCTTTTATTGTTGATTTTTTTTATTGACTTTTTGGAAATGAAGTATATTATACCGCTAAGTGATACTATAATAAGAATTATAGCAATAAAATCCACAATATACTTACCTGTCTTGCCAAAAAGTTCTCCACTGTGTAAAAACCATATAGTTCTGAAAAGGCTGACTTTATTATCATAATTATCAGCTGCTCTTAGCTCTATCTTTTCCCAGGTATTATGGTGATTTACATATATATTAGAGCGTCCTAGAATAACTAAGCTATCTCCTTTTATAAGCATATCGCTGAATTTTCCCCTAAATTTTGGAGAGCATTCTTCCCAAATATCCTTGTTTAACTTATATAATTTTTTTGAGTTTAATGCATATACTTGATTATCTTTATTCTTTACAATTGAACGTATCTGTCTATTAGCCACTCCTTTAGGAAAGCCTTTGTTAAATTCCGTGTAATGGCCATTATTATATAGGAATACTCCTGTATTGCCATAGAGTAGTATTGAGTCTTCAGCTATTTTTATATCAGCTCTAATAAGGGAATTATTCCATTGTTTATACTCAAACTTGCTAGGCAAGTATTTTCTGCTTATGCCATAAGAGGATACTAAGCTTTTATGATTAAGAATTATTCCAGATATAGAGAATAATATCATGAGAGTAGCAATGAAGATGCCCAGATAGCTATGTACTTTCTTTTTCCAATTACCTTTCATCATTAATAGAATCTTGAATTTATGCAAATATACACGCTAAACTTAGATAATAGGATAATTTTTAATAGCTTTTTCTAGAATTTTTTCTTCTATGCCTAATTCTGCTAGACATAGGGAGTTTAGCAGTTTATGAAATTCTAAACCATGGTTAAAATACTTTAGATGAGATAGTTCATGAAGTATAACATAGTATCGTAGTTCTTTAGGCAGTCTGACAAGATTTATATTTAGATTGATATTATTTTTTCGTGAGCAAGAGCCCCAGTTGCTTTTATTATGTTTAATCGCAAGTCTTTTGTAACTAAAGCCATATTTGTTAGCAAGGTATTCTGTGTCATTGCTCAGTACTCCTTTAGCTTTAATCTTAAGTTCTTTAATGTACTCTTCTTTCTCAGAGCTACTCCAATTAAGATAGTTATGAGGTAGTAATTCCTTAGCTTTAACTATCTGTTTTTCTGCTGTTTTGTTAATCCAAGTCGCATATTTTTTAATTATATTATTAGCATCATAGCTAGATTTTAGGTAGTAGGGGATAGTTATAACAAGCTTTAGTGGAAAAACCATTTTAAGCCTTAGTACTTTAGCCCTTTTAGAGATATTTATCTTAATACTTATATTATCGTATACCATATTTACTGATTTTCTAGCTTAATAAAAAAGGCTGTAACAAATAATTGATACAGCCTTTCTTATCTAGTGTATTAAACTATTTTATAGTTCGTTCATTTCTCTTTGGTAATCAGCCTTACTTCCAACAATTATATCTTGGTAGTCTTTTAGTCCTGTACCAGCAGGTATTAAGTGACCGCTGATAACATTCTCTTTAAGACCAGATAGATTGTCAACTCTAGCCCTTATCGCAGCTTCACTTAAGACTTTGTTAGTCTCTTGGAATGATGCAGCAGACATAAAGCTGTCATTCTTAAGAGCTGCTCTTGTAATACCTTGAAGCACCTGTATTGCAGTTGCAGGTCTAGCCTCTCTCACTACCATTGTCTTGAGTCCTTGTCTATCCAGTGAGGCATTCTCATTCTTCATTTCTCTTGCAGAAATTATGTCTCCTGCAGAATATTTTTGAGAATCTCCACTATTTTGGATCACATACTTGCCATAAATAGCATCGTTTGTATTCATAAACTCTTGTTTATCAACAAGTGAGTCAGGCAAGAATTCTGTATCACCAGGATTGTTGATTTGAACCTTACGCATCATTTGACGTACTATGATCTCAAAGTGTTTATCATTGATTTTCACACCTTGTAGACGATATACTGCTTGTACTTCATTTACAATATATTCTTGAGCCTTTACAGGACCTAGAACATTTAATATATCGCTAGGAGATACACCTCCATCAGATAGTCTTGTACCTGCTTTTACATAGTCATTTTCTTGAACAAGAATCTGTTTGCTAAGTGGTACAAGGTAGTGTTTTTCTACTCCAGAATTATTCTTTACGATAATCTCTCTGTTACCCCTCTTAATCTTACCCATAATTACCTCACCATTGATTTCTGAGATAACTGCAGGGCTAGATGGATTTCTTGCTTCAAATAACTCTGTTACTCTAGGAAGACCTCCTGTAATATCGCTAGACTTACCAATAGCACGTGGAATCTTTATGATGATATCACCTGATTTAACTTCAAGACCGTCATTTGCAATAACGTGTGCACCTACTGGTAGGTTATATTGCTTTATAATCTCATTATCCTTGTTTGTTATGATAATAAGAGGGTTCTTTGTCTTATCACGTGATTCGATAATTACCTTATCCCTATTTACTGAGAAGTCATCAGCAGCTTCCTCTCTATAAGTAAGACCTTCTATCATATTTTCAAAACGTATGATACCTGAAGTCTCTACAATAGTAATTGCGTTATATGGATCCCATTCGCATATTCTGTCTCCAGCTTTAACAGACTCGCCATCTTTCTTATATAGGATAGAACCATAAGGTACATCATATTGAGAGAAAGTAATACCTGTATTTTCATCAATGATACGAAGCTCAGTCATACGGCTAACTACAACTTGCTGTACGGAACCGTCTTCTGCTAGCCTGTCAATAGTCTTAAGCTCTTCATACTGAAGTTTACCATTGTATTTAGAATCAATAGATGAATCTGTTGCTGTACTAGACGCAGTACCTCCCACGTGGAATGTTCTAAGAGTAAGCTGTGTACCTGGCTCTCCAATTGATTGTGCGGCAATTACACCAACAACCTCTCCTTTATCAACCATTCTTCCTGTTGCAAGGTTTCGTCCGTAGCATTTAGCACAAACACCTTTACGAGATTCACAAGTAAGTACTGAACGTATTTCCACTTCTTCTATTGGAAGGCTATCTATTAACTTAGCATTATCTTCTTTAATTTCTTCGCCAGCAGCTATTATAAGCTCTCCAGTTAGAGGATTGAATATGTCGTGAACTGATGTACGTCCTAATATTCTTTCTCCAAGAGATTCTACTATCTCATCTTTACTCTTTATAGGCTTAGCTATAATACCTCTTAATGTACCGCAATCTTCCTCATTGATAATAACATCGTGAGAAACATCTACAAGACGACGTGTTAGATAACCAGCATCAGCAGTCTTTAAGGCAGTATCAGCAAGACCCTTACGTGCACCGTGTGTAGAGATGAAGTACTCTAGCACTGACATACCTTCTTTAAGATTGGATATGATAGGGTTCTCAATAATCTCAGCACCTGCAGAGCCGGATTTTTGAGGTTTTGCCATCAAACCACGCATACCACAAAGCTGTTTAATCTGCTGAGTAGAACCACGGGCTCCAGAGTCTAGCATCATATATACAGGGTTAAATCCTTGTTGGTCGCTAGATATTTGTTTTTCTACAATGTTAGTAAGCTTGTTATCAATAGATGTCCAAAGGTCAATAACCTTGTTATATCTTTCATTGTTAGTGATAAAGCCCATAGCGTATTTAGACTTAATGTCCTCTACTTGCTTGTAGCCCTCACTAATCAAGGTTGTCTTCTCTTCAGGAATAAGCACATCTCCTAGGTTAAATGAAAGACCAGCTCTGAAGGCTCTATCATAACCTAGATTTTTAATATCATCAAGGAAGTATGCTGTGCGTGTTACGCCTGTATACTTAATAACATCAGTAATAATCTTTCTAAGAGATTTCTTACCTAATACCTCATTTACATAAGGAACTTCATCAGGTACGTATTGGTTTACAATAATTCTACCTGCAGTAGTATCTATATATTGGTAACCTTCTTCTGGATTAAGCTTGTTCTTAGGCAGTCTTACTTTTATCACACTGTGTAATTCAATAGCCTTTTCATTTAATGCTACAATTACTTCTTCAGGTCCATAAAAATATTTGCCTTCTCCCTTAGCTCCAGCTCTAGACTTAGTGATATAGTATAGACCAAGAACCATGTCCTGAGATGGTACAGTGATAGGAGCACCATTAGCAGGGTTAAGGATATTATGTGAACCTAGCATAAGTAGCTGAGCTTCTATTACAGCAGCATTTCCTAATGGTAGGTGTACAGCCATCTGGTCACCGTCAAAGTCGGCATTGAATGCAGTACATGCAAGTGGGTGTAACTGTATAGCCTTTCCTTCAATAATTTTTGGTTGGAATGCTTGTATACCAAGACGGTGTAGTGTAGGGGCACGGTTTAATAATACTGGATGTCCCTTCATTACATTTTCAAGTATATCCCAGATTTCAGGATCTCTTCTATCTACTATCTTCTTAGCAGATTTTACAGTCTTTACAGTACCTCTTTCAATTAATTTCCTGATAATAAATGGCTTATACAATTCAGCTGCCATAAATTTAGGAAGACCACACTCGTGCATCTTAAGTTCTGGTCCAACGACAATTACAGAACGTGCTGAGTAGTCTACACGTTTACCTAGTAAGTTTTGACGGAAACGTCCTTGCTTACCTTTCAAGCTATCTGATAGAGATTTAAGGGCTCTATTTGATTCACTTTTTACAGCACTAGACTTCTTTGAATTATCAAATAGAGAGTCTACTGCCTCTTGTAACATACGTTTCTCATTTCTTAAGATAACCTCAGGAGCCTTAATCTCAATCAATCTCTTAAGACGATTATTTCTAATAATCACTCTTCTATAAAGGTCATTCAAATCAGAAGTTGCAAATCTACCACCATCTAAAGGTACTAAAGGACGTAAATCTGGTGGGATAACAGGAATAACCTTCATTATCATCCACTCAGGTCTATTGTTGCCCAGAGACTCTACAAACCATTTAACGATATTTAGGCGTTTAAGTGCTTCATTTTTACGTTGTTGAGATGTCTCTGTCGCCATAGTCTCTTTAAGGCTCTTTGTAAGAGCAACAACATCTACCTGTTGTAAAAGATCGTATACAGCCTCTGCTCCCATTTTAGCTATGAATTTATTGGGATCGTCATCAGCTAGCATATCATTTTCAGGAAGAGTATCTAGGATATCTAGGTATTCTTCTTCTGTAAGAAGATCTAGTCTTTCTGTATGGCTGGCACCTGAATTTATAACTACGTATTTTTCGTAATAAATTACTGATTCCAGCTTTTTAGCAGGCATACCTATTACTGCAGATATTTTATTAGGTGCAGATTTAAAGTACCAGATATGTGCAACAGGCACTGTGAGAGTGATGTGTCCCATCCTCTCACGACGTACCTTTTTCTCTGTTACTTCTACGCCACATCTATCACAGACTATACCACGATACCTGATTCTTTTATATTTACCACAATTACATTCGTAATCTTTGGTAGGTCCGAAGATTCTTTCACAAAACAAGCCATCTTTTTCTGGTTTGTAAGTTCTATAATTGACTGTTTCAGGCTTTAGAACTTCTCCACAAGACCTTTTAATAATATCTTCAGGAGATGCCAAAGAAATACTTATTCTCTGAAAGTTGCTTTTAACCTTATTCTCTTTATTGTTATATGTAGGCATATTTAAAAATTCAAATCAAGTTTGTACGTATTAATCTAATGTTACCTTTAAGCCTAGACCTCTTAATTCGTGAAGCAATACGTTAAGAGATTCCGGTATACCAGGACTTGGCATCTGGTCTCCTTTGACAATTGCTTCGTAGGTCTTAGATCTTCCATTAACATCATCTGCCTTTACTGTTAATATCTCTTGTAGAGTGTTGGCAGCACCATAGGCTTCTAATGCCCAAACCTCCATTTCTCCAAATCTTTGTCCTCCAAATTGAGCTTTACCTCCAAGAGGCTGTTGAGTGATAAGTGAGTAAGGTCCTATAGAACGTGCGTGCATCTTGTCATCAACCATATGACCAAGTTTAATCATATAGATAACTCCAACAGTTGCAGGTTGGTCAAACCAATCTCCTGTTCCACCATCTCTGAGTCTTGTCTTACCATATGTAGGAAGACCTGCTTTATCTGTGTACTTGCATATTTCATCTATACTTGCACCGTCAAAGATAGGAGTACTGAATTTAACACCAAGCTTATCTCCAGCCCATCCTAGTACTGTTTCATAAATCTGGCCTAGGTTCATACGTGAAGGCACACCAAGAGGGTTTAGTACAATATCAACAGGAGAACCATCATCTAGGAATGGCATATCTTCTTCTCTTACAATCTTAGCAACAATACCTTTGTTACCGTGTCGTCCTGCCATTTTATCTCCTACGGTGATTTTTCTCTTCTTAGCAATGTAAACTTTAGCTAGTTGCATAACTCCATTAGGCAACTCATCGCCAATCTTAATCTTATCAAGAGCTCTCTTATGTTGAGCTTGTTGTTCTTTTCTAAAGATACAGTAATTGTTTATAAGTTCTTTTACTAACTTGTTAGTGTTTTGAACTTCAGCATAATCGCTTGATGAGCTATCCTCAAGAAGCCAATTATTAGAGTTAATATTCTCATAAGAGTCAATAGCTCTAAGCGTATTTACGTTTATTACTTCTCCTTCTGAGATAATCTCTACTCCATATAGGTCTTTAACTCCTGCACTTAGCTTTCCATTTACAAGAACTGCTAATTTGTCAATGAAGTTTGCTTCTTCCTTAGCTAATTTTTTATTGAAATTCTCCTCAAGAATCTCAATTCTAGCTTTCATATCTTTAGCCGCACTTGATCTTGAACCTTCCTTAATTGTTTTACTATATAAGGATGTACGAATTATTGTACCATTTAGTGAAGGGTTAGCTTTTAAAGAGGCATCTTTAACATCTCCAGCTTTATCGCCAAATATAGCTCTAAGCAGCTTTTCTTCAGGAGAAGGATCACTTTCACCCTTTGGTGTGATCTTACCAATCATAATATCTCCTGGTTCTATGTGAGCACCTATTCTTACTATACCATTCTCATCAAGATTTCTTGTTGCATCTTCACTTACATTAGGAATATCCGATGTAAGTTCCTCCATTCCTCTTTTAGTCTCTCTAACCTCAGTAATATACTCATCAACGTGGACAGAAGTAAGAATATCTTCTCTAACCATTTTTTCTGATAAAACAATGGCATCCTCGTAGTTGTATCCCTTCCAAGGCATGAAGGCAACCTTTAAGTTTCTACCAAGTGCAAGTTCACCCTTTTGAGTAGCATAACCCTCAGTTAATACTTGTCCTGCTTGTACAATATCGCCTTTTCTAACAATAGGTTTAAGCGTTTTTGTAGTGCTTTGGTTTGTCTTCCTATATATAGGCAGGTGATAAACTGTAATCTCAGGAGAGTAACTTATATATCTTTCGTCCTCGCTTTGATCATATTTGATATGTATCTCATTTGCATCTACATACACGACTTCTCCTTTTCGTTCTGCTATTACTTGAGTTCTGGAATCTATACACACTCTTTCCTCAAGTCCTGTTCCTACGATAGGGGATTGTGGTTGTAATAGAGGTACTGCCTGACGCATCATATTGGCTCCCATCAATGCACGGTGTGCATCATCATGCTCCAAGAATGGAATTAGTGAGGCTGCAACTGATGCCATCTGGTTAGGTGCTACATCCATGTAGTCAACCTGTTCTTTTTCCACAACAGGAAAGTCTGCTTCCATACGGCATTGTATTCTCTCATCTGTGATGTTGCCATCATCATCCATTGTAATATTGGCAAGTGAAATACGCTTTTCTTCCTCTTCCTCTGCACTCATAAATTTCCAGCCGCTTTCGCTTAAATTTACTTTTCCTCCTTCTACTTTTCTATAAGGTGTTTCAATAAAGCCTAGTGCATCAATTTTAGCATACACACAAAGTGATGATATTAGACCAATATTTGGACCTTCAGGTGATTCAATAGGACAAAGACGTCCGTAGTGAGTGTAGTGTACATCTCGAACCTCGAATCCAGCCCTATCTCTTGAAAGACCTCCTGGACCTAATGCAGACAGACGGCGTTTGTGTGTCACTTCTGCAAGAGGATTAGTCTGATCCATAAATTGAGATAGCTGGCTAGTACCAAAGAATGAGTTGATAACAGAAGACATAGTCTTGGAATTAATCAAGTCTGTTGGATTAAATTGCTCGCTGTCACGCACATTCATTCTTTCACGTATAGTTCTAGCTGTTCTAGATAGACCTACACTAAATTGATTTGCAAGTTGTTCACCTACTGTTCTTACACGTCTATTACTCAAATGGTCAATATCATCAACAATAGCCTTTGAGTTAATCAGTTGTATAAGATATTTTATAATCTCAATAATATCTGTATGGGTAAGAACCCTTGTATTTTCATCTGTATCAAGACCTAGTTTTTTGTTGATACGATAACGTCCAACGCTTCCAAGGTCATATCTTTTTTCAGAGAAGAATAGCTTGTCTATAACATCTTTTGCTGTTGCCTCATCTGGTGGTTCAGAGTTACGCAACTGCTTGTAAATGTATTTAACAGCTTCTTTTTCTGTATTGGTTGTATCTTTTTGTAGAGTATTGTAAATTATAGTATACTCATTATCATTGCTCTCATTTTTTTGAAGGAGAATAGTCTTAACATCAGCTTCTTCTAGAAGTTCAAATGTCTTTTCATCTATAATTTCTCCTCTTTCAAGGATTGTTTCAGTCCTTTCAATAGGTATTACCTCACCTGTATCTTCATCTACAAAGTCTTGGTTCCATGTCTTAAGAACCTTTGCAGCTAGTTTTCTACCTATATTTTCTTTTAAGCTTTCAGCTGATACTTCTACCTCATCAGCTAAGCCAAAGATGTCAATAATATTTCTATCTGTATCAAAACCAATAGCTCTTAGAAGAGTTGTTACAGGAAGCTTCTTTTTTCTGTCAATATAAGCATACATGACATTATTGATGTCAGTTGCAAATTCTATCCATGAGCCCTTAAATGGTATAATTCTGGCAGAATATAATTTTGTTCCATTAGCGTGTTGGCTTTGGTCAAAGAATACTCCTGGAGATCTATGTAATTGTGATACAATAATTCTTTCTGAACCATTGATGACAAAAGTGCCACCTGGTGTCATATACGGAATGTTTCCAAGATACACATCTTGAACCCTTGTCTCAAAGTCTTCGTGTTCTGTATCACTACACGATAATTTAAGTTTAGCTTTAAGGGGGACATTGTAGGTTAATCCTCTATCCAAACACTCTTCTATTGTGTATTGAGGAGGATCAATAAAGTAATCGATGAACTCTAACTTATAGTTATTCCTAGTGTCTTCTATAGGGAAGATTTCTTGGAATACTTGATAAAGTCCTTCGTTTTTCCTGTTTTCAGGAGTTGTGTCTAGTTGGAAGAAATCCTTAAACGATTTCAGCTGCACCTCAAGTAAATCAGGATAATCAAGGATTTTAGATGAAGCGAAATTTATTCTGTTGTTATTGTGTGTTTTTGACATACTGCCTTAGAAATAGAGAAAAACTTAAATACGACAAAAAGGTTTAGAGTCTAACTTTGTAACTCTAAACCTAAATTGTTCCCTTGAAGGGAAGAAGAGGAATTATTTAACCTCAACTTCTGCACCAGCCTCTTCAAGAGCAGCTTTGATTTGCTCAGCCTCAGCTTTTGCTACTTTTTCCTTCAATGGAGCTGGAGCTTTGTCTACAAGCTCTTTAGCCTCTTTAAGTCCTAGTCCAAGAACGTCTTTTACAGCTTTGATTACACCTAGTTTAGCTGCACCAGCTGACTTAAGGATTACATCAAACTCTGTTTGCTCAGCTGCACCAGCCTCACCAGCTGCTGCTGCAGGTCCAGCTACTACAGCTGCTGCTGCAGGCTCAATACCATATTCTTCTTTCAGGATATTAGCAAGTTCCTGAACATCTTTTACAGAAAGGTTTACTAACTCTTCTGCAAGTGCTTTTACATCTGCCATAATTATTATTTTTAAAATTGTTTATATTATTTTTCTTCTCTTTCAGAAAGTGTTTTAACAAGACCAGCAATTGTGCCACCAGCCGATTGAAGTGCAGAAATAACATTTCTTGCAGGAGATTGAAGTATAGTAATAACATCTCCAATAAGTTCTTCTTTAGACTTGATATTTGCTAGTTCGTCCAATTTCTCTGCTCCAATGAATGCACATTCTTGTACATAAGCAGCTTTAAGTACAGGCTTTTCTAAACCTTCTTTGTTAAGCTGTTTTATTAATTTTGCAGGAGCGTTTGCAACCTCTGTAAACATTATTGCAGTATTTCCTACTAAGGTAGAAAGTAGACTTTGCATCTCTTCATTCTCAGTATTCTTAATTGCAATTGTTAATAAGGTGTTCTTTACAACTACAAGTTTAATACCTTTATCGTAGCAAGCACGACGTAGTTTTGTAGTATTTTCAGCATTTAAGCCAGATATATCCGTAATGTAGAAATTAGGATTTTCTTTTATTTGTGCTGAAAGTGATTCTATTATTTGCGATTTTTCTTCTCTTCTCATAATAAACTATTTTATTAATCAGCACTAAATGTCTTTGTATCTAACTTAACACCAGGACTCATAGTTGTACAAATTGATGCACTCTTTACATAAGAACCCTTTAGTGATTGAGGTTTTAGCTTAAGTATCTCTGAAATTACAGTCTTTGCATTTTGTTGAATTTGCTCAGCTGCAAAAGATACCTTTCCGATAGCTGTATGAATAGTACCTTGTTTGTCAACCTTGAAGTCTATCTTACCAGCTTTTACCTCTTTAACAGCGTTTCCAACTTCCATTGTTACTGTACCTGTCTTAGGATTTGGCATTAAACCTCTAGGGCCGAGTATACGTCCAATAGGACCAATCTTAGCCATCACTGATGGTGTACAGATGATAACATCTATGTCTGTCCAACCACCCTTTATTTTTTCAATATATTCGTCTAGACCAACATAGTCTGCACCAGCAGCCTTTGCTTCTTCTTCTTTGTCAGCAGTACAAAGTACAAGTACTCTGCTTACCTTTCCAGTACCGTGAGGAAGTGTAACAACGCCACGGACCATTTGGTTTGCTTTTCTTGGGTCTACACCTAGATTTACTGTAAGCTCTACTGAAGCATCAAATTTAGTAAAGGTTATATCCTTTAGCAATGCACACGCTTCTGAAAGCTCATAACTTTTGGCTTGATCAACTTTTGATACAGCCGCTTGCATATTTTTTGTCAATTTGCTCATAATAACGTGTTATTTAATATCTTCAGGGAATTTACCACTTACTTTGATACCCATACTTCTTGCTGTTCCTGCTACCATTGTCATAGCGGACTTTAGAGTAAATGCGTTTAGGTCAGACATTTTTCCTTCTGCAATTTCTTTAATTTGCTCCCAACTAACTGAGGCAACTTTTTGTCTGTTAGGTTCACTAGAACCTTTTTGAATTTTTGCAGCCTCTTTAAGTGAAACAGCCACAGGTGGTTGCTTTACTACAAAAGAGAATGATTTGTCTGAAAAAACTGTAATAACTACAGGCAGAACTTTTCCTGCTAGCTGTTGTGTAGCTGCGTTGAACTGCTTGCAGAAGTCCATAATATTTAGTCCTTTAGAACCTAATGCTGGTCCTACTGGAGGTGCAGGATTCGCAGCTCCACCTTTTATTTGGAGTTTAATGAATCCAGAAACTTCTTTTGCCATACGTTTATTCTTTAGTTACTTGATTAAAGCTGAGTTCTAACAGAGATTTTCTGCCAAAAATCATTACTATTACTTTTAGTTTACTTCTATCTTCTACTATACCATCAACTATGCCATCGAATCCGTTGAAAGGACCATCTGTTATTTTTACAGAGTCTCCAACATTGTAATCTATTTCAATATGACCGTGATTATCAATCTCCTCATCGTGTTGTCCTAAAATTCTTTTAACTTCATCGTCTCTTAATGGTACAGGACTTTGGTCTGCCTTATTTTTATCGGTAAGGAAACCACTCATACCTGGAACGAGGTTGCGTATAATATACTGCAATTCAGGACTAAGTTCAGCTTCTATTAGCACATAACTTGGATATAGCAGTTTCTCTGTTGCTACTCTTTTATTATTCTTAATGCTAAATTTTTTCTCAACTGGGACTAATACCTGTGAAACCAAGTTTTGAAGGCCACTCCTCTCTATTTCTTTTTCTAGATATAGCTTAGCCTTCTTTTCTTTGCCTCCTGCAGTCCTTAGGACATACCATTTTTTTTCTCCCATGGTAATGTATCAATTAGAATTTTAATTTATAGATATACTCCATTAGATGCTGGAAAGTAAAATCCATAAGCCAAAGGATAACAGCTAAAATAACTGTAGATAACATCACCAAAAGTGCAGAACTTTGCAACTTAGCCCATGATGGCCAAGCTACTTTCTGTGTTAATTCCTTGTAGGCGTCTTGTATATAGTTAATGAACTTTCTCATCTTTGATTTTAATGGATACTACAAATGGGAAGCGTGTGTAGCATCTGTTAAACATTACCAAATCGTAACCTTTGATATTTTGCGGGGGAAGCAGGAGTCGAACCCACATCGACGGTTTTGGAGACCGCTAAACTAACCATTGTTCTATTCCCCCATAAAAAGCGGATATAAAAATATCCGCTATATGATTTTAAAGTTGAATTAGTCTACAACTTTAGTTACCTGTCCAGCACCAACTGTACGTCCACCTTCACGGATAGCGAATTGTAGACCTTCGTTAAGAGCTACTGGAGTAATTAACTTAACATCGATTTCTACGTTGTCACCAGGCATTACCATCTCTTTGTCAGCTGGAAGAATAATCTCTCCAGTTACGTCAAGAGTACGGATAAAGAACTGAGGACGATAGTGATTGTGGAATGGAGTGTGACGTCCACCTTCCTCTTTCTTAAGTACGTAGATTTGAGCTTTGAACTCAGTGTGAGGAGTGATAGATCCTGGCTTAGCAACAACTTCACCTCTCTTAACATCTTTCTTGTCAATACCACGAAGAAGTAGACCAACGTTATCACCAGCTTCTCCTTGATCAAGAAGTTTACGGAACATTTCAACACCTGTACAAGTTGTCTTACGAGGTTCATCACCGAAACCTACAAGTTCAACTTCATCATTTACGTGAATAGTTCCTTTCTCGATACGACCTGTAACAACAGTACCACGACCTGTAATTGAGAAGATGTCCTCAATAGGCATCAAGAATGGTTTTTCATTTTCACGTTCTGGAAGTGGAATGTACTCATCTACTGCGTTCATTAACTCCATAACCTTGTCTTCCCATACTGGTTCACCATTTAATGCACCTAGTGCAGAACCACGAATGATAGGGCAGTTCTCATCAAAGTTATAGAATGCTAGAAGGTCACGGATTTCCATTTCTACTAGGTCAAGCATTTCCTCATCATTTACAAGATCAACCTTGTTCATGAATACTAGGATCTTAGGAACGTTTACCTGACGTGCAAGAAGGATGTGCTCTCTTGTCTGAGGCATAGGACCATCTGTAGATGCAACTACAAGGATTGCTCCGTCCATCTGAGCAGCACCAGTTACCATGTTCTTAACGTAGTCTGCGTGGCCTGGACAGTCTACGTGTGCGTAGTGACGTCCTTCTGTTTCATACTCAACGTGAGCTGAGTTAATAGTAATACCACGCTCTTTCTCTTCAGGAGCGTTGTCAATCTGATCGAATGACTTAACCTTGTCAGCATTACCAGATACCTTTTCTGCAAGTACCTTTGTAATCGCTGCGGTCAAAGTAGTTTTACCGTGGTCAACGTGGCCAATTGTACCTATGTTGACATGCGGTTTGGTTCTTTGAAAAGTTTCCTTTGCCATAATATTATGATTAAATTGTGTTTGCTATAAATGTAACAGAGCCGCTGATGGGATTTGAACTCATGACCTCATCCCTACCAAGGATGCGCTCTACCCCTGAGCTACAGCGGCTTTGAATTAGAGCGGAAGACGAGGTTCGAACTCGCGACCCTCAGCTTGGAAGGCTGATGCTCTACCAACTGAGCTACTTCCGCGATACATAAAAAAAGTGGGAGGAGAGAGATTCGAACTCCCGAAGGTGTAAACCAGCAGATTTACAGTCTGCCCCAGTTGGCCGCTTTGGTATCCTCCCAAAAGCTTTTAATACTTTATATTTGAGCCGATGGAGGGAGTCGAACCCACGACCTTGAGATTACAAATCACATGCTCTAGCCATCTGAGCTACATCGGCGATATTTAATTTCCCATTGTTTGGGATTGCAAAGATATATATTAAATCTTATTCTCCAAAATTTTTTGATATATTTTTATTTTATTTTTTTAATTTAATTGCTAAGTCTTTTATTTTCAGGTATATATTATTTGTGTCCAAACCGCAGTATTTCCTTTGTGCCTCTTGGCTATCCTGTTCGATAAATTCATCAGGAATGCCAATGCCATATATATTCCCATTATAGTGTATGCTTGCCATATATTCGCAGACCTCACCATAAAGTCCTCCTTTTAAGCTAGCTTCTTCTATGCTTATAATATATTTATATTGGTCAGCAATAGTATTTAAGCATTCTTTGTCAATAGGTTTTAAATATCGGAAGTCATAAACGCTAGGACTCCATAAATATTCTTTTTCAAATAAAGTGCATGCCTCGATAGCCCTATTTCCTTCAGGCCCAAGGCATATTATAGCGATATTCTTGCCTTCTTTTATCTTTTCGGCTTTTCCTACTTCAATGAGTTTATAATCTTCTTTTTTCCAATTAAGTCCTTCTGCATTTCCTCTTGGATATCTTATTATGCTTGCTGTGTCTTGTTTTTTTAGAGCCGTGTATAGCATGTTTTTTAGCTCTATTTCATTTCTAGGGGCAGCTATGCATATATTAGGTATACTCCTATATGCGGATAGGTCATAACATCCTTGATGAGTTGCTCCGTCTTCGCCAACCAAGCCACCTCTGTCAAAGCAGAAAGTTACTGGTAGTTTTTGTAATGCAACATCGTGTATAATCTGGTCATAAGCTCTTTGTGAAAAAGATGAGTATATGTTGCATACTGGCTTCATTCCAGATGCGGATAGACCTGCAGAAAATGTAACTGCGTGTTCTTCTGCAATACCAACATCAAAGAAACGTTCGGGTAAGCTGTCTGCAAGTTTATTCATGCCGCATCCTGTACTCATAGCTGGAGTTATTCCTATTATTTTGTCATCTTTTGTAGCTAGATCAAGTAATACTTCACCAAATACATCTTGGTATTTATAACTTGTTTCAGGCTTAGAACTCCTTTCTCCAGTATTGGGATCAAACTTTCCTGGTGCGTGCCAGATAGTGGGTTGTTTTTCAGCAATATCCAGACCTTTACCTTTTATGGTTTTGATATGCAGTAGTTTCGCACCTTTTATGTTTTTAATATTGTTAAGAGTCTCTACTAACTTTGTAGTATTATGACCATCAATTGGTCCAAAATATCTAAATCCAAATGCTTCAAAAAAGTCGCCTCCTGATGTACTGACTAAGTTTGATTTAGCTTGTTTTGTGATTTTTTGTAGGAATTTACGAATTTTGCCTTCTCCTATCTTATCCCAAATCTTAGATTTAATGCTGTTGTACTTGGGATGTGTGCTAATTTTTAGGAGGTAGTCATGCAAGGCTCCTATGTTTGAGTCAATAGATTGATTATTGTCATTAAGAATGACTAATATATTGCTATTAGAGGCATTGTTCATTGCTTCCATAGCCATGCCTCCTGTCATAGCTCCATCACCTATAAGGGCAACAATATTTCTATTGCTGGCTTGCAACTCGGCAGCTTTTGCCATACCAAGAGCAGCTGATATTGCTGTTGATGCATGTCCTGTTCCGAAAGCATCATGTTCACTTTCAGACATTTTGGGAAAACCACTTATACCTTCTTTTTTTCTATTAAGTTGGAAAATATCCCTTCTTCCTGTGAGTATTTTATGAGCGTAGGCTTGGTGGCCAACATCAAATACTATTTTATCAAAAGGGCTATTATACACATAATGTAATGCAGTGATAATTTCAACTGCTCCTATGCTGGAGCCGAGGTGACCAGGATTTTTTGCACAACATTCTATTATGTAGTCTCTAATCTCATTACAGATTAAATCTAATTCATTAATCTTATATTTTTTAAGATCCTCAGGACTATTTATATGAGTTATATATTTGTATTTATCTAAATCCATTATTAAAAGGCAAAATTATATGCCGTATAGTTATAATTATTCAAAATATTCTACAATTATAATTAAAAAGGATTAACTTTACAATTATATAAGAGTAAACAATAATAAATTTAAATAAAACTATTAGAACTATGACAGAGAATTTAAAACAATCTCTTAGAGATTCTAAAGGTGCAAGGTGGTTTGCCCTGTCAGTAGTAGCTTTTACGATGTTGTGTGGCTACTATATAACAGATGCAATGAACCCGCTTAAGCCTTTATTGGAAACACAGCTAGGTTGGACGAGTGGAGAATTTGGAGTTTTTGCAGGAGCCTATGGCTGGTTTAATGTATTTTTGCTTATGCTCATTTTTGGAGGAATTATTCTTGATAAAATGGGCGTTCGTTTTACAGGTATTGGGGCAGCTATATTGATGATAATAGGTACAGCAGTTAATTATTATTCAGTTTCCCCATTTTTCCCATCAACAGATTTATCTTTTTTTGGATTAAGGTTGCAAGTTCTTGTTGCCTGTTTAGGCTTTGCTACATTTGGCGTAGGTGCAGAGGTAGCAGGTATAACTGTTTCTAGGGTCATTGTTAAGTGGTTTAAGGGAAAAGAAATGGCCTTAGCCATGGGTTTGGAAATGGCAACAGCACGTATGGGAACATTATTGGCAATGGCAATTCCTCTACCTTTAGCAAATTATCTTGGTGGGGTTTCTAAACCAATACTTGTTGGTCTAATTTTACTATGCGTAGGCCTTGTATCTTTTATGGTATATTGTATTCAGGATAAAAAATTGGAGCAAGAAGGTGTTGAAGAGGAAGCTTCTGAGGAAGAGTTTAAAATATCTGATATAAAAGAGATTGTTACAAACGGAGGTTTTTGGCTGCTAGCACTACTATGTGTTTTATTCTATTCTGCAATATTCCCTTGGATTAAATTTTCTGCTGATTTAATGATAAATAAATATCAGGTAGATCCTGCATTAGCTGGTTTAATTCCAGCCCTATTGCCAATGGGCTGTTTGGTATTGACCCCTTTATTTGGTAGTATTTATGACCATAAGGGAAAGGGTGCAACAATTATGATTATAGGAGCTTTGCTTCTAATTGCGGTACATATAGTATTTTTACTTCCGATTGCAGAGTGGATAATTGCAATGATAGCTACTATAACATTAGGAATAACACTTTCATTGTTGCCATCTGCAATGTGGCCATCAGTTCCTAAAATTATTCCAGAGCGTCTGCTTGGAACAGCTTATGCCCTTACTTTTTGGGTACAAAACTGGGGATTATTAGCAGTGCCAACAGTATTGGGACTTGTCCTTAATTATACAAATGCAGAGGTATTACCTACAAAAACTTTTGTAAAAGAAACAATAGAACAGTCTTATCATAATTATGCAGAGCAGTTAGGACTAGATCATTTGAGTAAGGATAAATTTAATGAGGAAGTTGGTATAACTACAAATGAAGTTGTAAATTATATACTTTGTGAGTCTGACTATGAAGCTTCCGAAAACTTAAAGGTATCTGATTTAGATGACGATGAGTTGAGTGATATGTATTATGTCTTAATAGAGAGCTTAAGACGTGAGGGCTTGGATAAGGAGGCTCTAAAAGCCGAATTTGATAAGCAGATTAAGACCTTGACTATGTCTTATGCACAGTCATATAAGCTTCCTTTAAGATATAATTATTTATGGCCAAATGTTATTTTCGTAATATTTGGATTATTATCTCTGCTTATAGCATTTATGTTGAAGTTGAGGGATAAGAAATATAACTATGGTCTAGAACTTCCAAATATTGAAAAGTAATGGTGAAAAATACTTCATCTAATAAGATAAGCAGGGCGGCCTTGTGGCTTTGCCTTGCTTTTTTAGTATTCCCAATGTTTGCTTCATATTTCTTTGATGATATGTTTTCTAGCATATCTTATCTGTTTTCAGATGCAAGCAGACTGGAATTAGCTTGGGATTCGGCTACTTATGGCGTATATCTGGGCGGATATTCTATGCTTTGCGTATTTGGAGGTATGGTATTAGGGGGAATATTGCTAGATAGATTTGGTCTTAGATTAGTAGGCACTATATTTATGTTTACTATGTTTTTGGGTGCTATCATTATTCTATTTGCAATGACCTATGGTTTTGAGTCTAAGCTGTCTTTAGGTATAGCCTATGTAGGAAGAATGCTATTTGGATTAGGAAGTGAGATAGGAGGGGTAGCTGTGAGTCGTTCAATAGCCAAATGGTTTAAACATAGGAATTTAGCCTTAGCTATGGGCTTGCAGTTAGCAATAGCAAGATTAGGTACAGCTTTTGCCTTTATTATAGCACCATTATTGGTAAGTGAAAAGTTGGCTCCACAGGTTTATACTTTATCTGATACTGCTCGCCCTGTTATTTTTGCAGTAATATTAATAGTTGTAGGTTTATTCTCTTGGCTTCTTTTTGTCTTATTTGACTATCGTAAAAGCAAGCTGTATTTTGATGATGAAGATAAATCTGCTGAACATCGCCTTAATGAGAGATTTCACCTTTCAGATATATTAAATTTATTGAAGAATCCGCAATTTATAATGATTGCTTTATTATGTGTATTTTTCTATTGCTGTATAATTTCTTTCAAAAAATTTGCAGCAGCAATAGTAATACCTCGCTTTGATATGAATGTAGAATCTGCTAAATGGTTGATTAGTCTTATACCTTTCTTTACAGTTGTTTTTACACCTTTGTTCGGCTTTCTCGTTGATAGGGTGGGAAAAGCTACAATATGGATGATAGTAGGAGCTTTTGCTGTCCTAATTTCTCATATAATTTTAGCCTTTGCACCAGCAGGAATATCTTTTTATGGATATTTTGCTATATCCTTATTAGGTTTAGGTTATTCTTTAGTCCCTTCTGCAATGTGGCCTTCAGTATCTAGAATTGTTAAAGATAGTAATTTAGCAACGGCATTTTCATTGTTATATTGGATACAGAATCTTGGTTTATTATTAGTTCCTATTGTCGTTGGTGCAATCTTGTCCAGTGGAGAAAATAATATTACAGTTGTTTATGCTGAATATTTCTTCATTGTATTGTCAGTTATTGCTGTACTTGTTTCATTCTGTCTTAGAGTTTATGCTAAGATGAAGGGAAATACTATTTTGGATCTTTCTATGAGAAAGTAATATATGTAATAAGCCGAAAGTTTCTTATTTAACTTTCGGCTTATATTTTATTTGTTAATATAGTGCTTTTTATTATTTGAGTGTTATCTTTTGAGAATCTGTACTCGATTATGTCTTAGTAAGCACTCTTTAACAATAATCTTTATTTTGAATAGTTATACTATACAAAGTCTCACTTTGTAATAAGTAGGACCTTTGAGCAGTCTACACTTTATTAAGTTAATTGTCGCGTTTGTACAATACTTTATTAAGTCTTAATGTAGTGTTTTGCGATAGACTCTTTATCTTTCAATAGTTTGTTCTCTATCAGGTCCTAATGATATGATTTTGATAGGAACCTCAAGATAATCTTCCATAAACTTAATATATGCTTTAAATTTGTCTGGAAGTTCTTCTTCCTTACGTAATACACTGAGATCACACTTCCAACCCTCTAATTCTGTGTATATTGGTTCGATAGGACAAGATATATCAAAAGGCACTTGCTTGCTCTCAACTCCATTAACCTTATAGCTGGTTGCTACTTTTATTGTGTCAAAGTCATCAAGGCAATCAGATTTCATCATTATTAAATCTGTAACGCCATTTAACATTACGCTATATTTTAGAGCTACTAAATCCAGCCAGCCACAACGGCGTGGTCTTCCTGTTACTGCACCAAATTCGTGTCCAACATTTCTAAGCTTATCTCCTGTTTCATCAAATAATTCAGTAGGGAAGGGACCACTACCAACCCTTGTACAATATGCCTTAAAAATGCCATAGACATGTCCGACTTTTGAAGGGGCAAGACCTAGTCCAGTACATACACCGCCAGCTGTTGTGTTTGAAGATGTGACGAAAGGATATGAACCATAGTCTATATCTAGTAATGAACCTTGGGCTCCTTCTGCTAACATAGCCTTAT